>CAZTEM010000049.1:0-23541 GCA_964612755.1 uncultured Desulfobacterales bacterium
AAAGTTCAAAAAAATATTAATTATTTATTTAAGCTATGCTCTGGGTAACAGATTTATAATTTATTATTGCCTTTGGGTTCCTTATGATCTATAAATATTCATTTTATACTTAGAAAAAATAAATTATTAAAAAGATAATATAAAATGGCTTCTGAAATTTTTACAGTTTCAAATTTTACCAGGAAAATCAAATCCCTTTTAGAGGAAACTTACCCATTTATCTGGATCACAGGTGAAATTTCAAATTGTTTCACACCTTCTTCAAATCATTCTTATTTTTCATTAAAAGATGATAAGGCTGTTATAAATTGTGTTATTTTTTCAGGTCAAAAAAGAAAATTAAAATTTAATCTTGAAAATGGAATAAAAATAATTGGCATGGCTCGATTATCTCTTTATGAGCCTAAAGGAAATTATCAATTAATTTTTGAACATATTGAACCTGAAGGAGCTGGAGCTCTACAGATTGCCTTTGAACAGCTGAAAACAAAATTGTCTGAGAAAGGATTTTTTAATGAAAAATTCAAACAGCCAATACCATTTATTTCTTCGAAAATCAGTATTATTACATCGCCTACCGGTGCTGCTGTAAGGGACATTATTAATGTTCTTTCAAGAAGATTTAATAATTGTTCTTTGGAAATCGTCCCGATTAAAGTTCAAGGCAAAACTTCTGATATTGAAATTGTTCATGCTATTGAACTTGTAAATAAAATAAATACCTCAGAGCTAATTATACTTGCCAGAGGTGGTGGATCTTTTGAAGATCTTTCTTCTTTTAATTCTGAAATCGTTGCCAAGGCATTATTTGATTCTAAAATACCCGTTATTACAGGCATAGGTCATGAGACTGATTTTACAATTGCCGATTTCATAGCTGATTTGCGCGCCCCTACCCCCTCTGCTGCTGCTGAACTTGCCTTGCCTGAAAAGCAATATCTGAAAAAAAGATTAAATGATTTAAATAATGATCTTTGTAATAATATTCAAAAATATTTTTTTTATCTTAAAGATAAGCTTTATTCTTTAAATCAAAGAATAAAAACCCCTGAAAAAATTATTGATAATATTAGAATTAGAATAGATGATTATAATATTAGAATGAATAATAGTATGAAAATTTATTTAAAGACAAAAAAACTCAAAATTAATGGGATTTATGAGAAGCTGCATGCTTTAAACCCGGTTAGTATTTTAAAGCGAGGATACAGCATAACATGTATTATTCCAGGGCAACAGATTTTAAAAGATTCTTCCAGCATAAAAGAAAATGATTTTTTAGAGACTATTTTATATAAAGGAAGAATTATTTCAAAAGTGGAGAAGAATAATGGCAAAAAAAAATAGTTTTGAATCATCTATTAAAGAGCTTGAAATTATTGTAAAAGAATTAGAAACTGGAGAACTTCCTTTAGAGGATGCTATGAAAAAATTTGAATCAGGCACAAAACTTTACACATATTGCAATAATTTACTTGATAAAGCCGAAAAAAAAATAAGTATTTTGGTTAAAGATGAGAATGGTAATATAAATGAGGAACCCTTTGAAAAAAGAATTTAGTTTGTCATTATATTTAGAAGATAAGAGAAAATTAATTAATAATACTCTTTTAGATATTATTTTTTTGTTGGATGAAGAAAGAGAATTAATTTCTGCAATCAAGTATTCTTTAATGGCAAATGGTAAAAGATTAAGACCTGTTTTATCCATTGCAGCTTTTGAATGTATTGAACACATTGAAAAAACTGATAAAAAAGATGAAGATTTTTCTAAACTTATTTTAATACCGGCATGCGCCATTGAAATGATTCATACTTATTCCTTGATCCATGATGATCTGCCTGCCATGGATGATGATGACCTGCGCCGGGGCAAACCTACTTTGCATAAAAAATATTCCGAAGCAAGTGCAATTCTTGCAGGAGATGCACTTTTAACCCATGCTTTTTTTATACTTTCCAATCCTGATTTATTAAAATCAAAAAAATCCCTTAATAATGATATTTTGATAAAAATTATTTCAATTATTTCTAATGCTGCGGGTATAAATGGTATGGTGGAAGGTCAAATGCTTGATATGCAATCTTTAAATAAAGATAATTCAGACTCTTTAGAATATCTTAAGAAAATGCATTCATTAAAAACCGGTAAAATGATTCAGGCAAGTGTGAAAATCGGAGCAATTGCAGGAGGAGCCAGTTTAGAAGAAATTAATATGCTTGATAAATATGCTGAAAATATTGGTCTGGCATTTCAGATTGTTGATGATATATTGGATATTGAAGGAGATGCCTCAATCATAGGCAAGCCTGTTGGATCTGATGTGGCAAATAATAAAATGACATTTCCCGGAATAATCGGGCTTGAACAATCAAAAAAATATGCAAAAGACCTTATTGATGATGCAATTGCCAAACTGAAAATTTTTGGACATCAAGCATTACCCCTCCATGAAATTGCAAATTATATAATTAAAAGGAATTATTAAATTATTTTGAACTTTTTAAAAGAGATAAAAACAAGTCATGATATTAAGAAATTAACAAGACCTGAGCTTGAAATTTTAGCAAAACAAATCCGGCATAGAATTATAGATGTTGTATCAAAACGCGGGGGGCATCTTGCATCAAGTCTTGGTGCTGTAGAACTTACAATTGCTGTGCACAGAGTATTTGATTTCCCGAAAGACACGCTTGTATGGGATGTCGGGCATCAAACCTATGCCCATAAACTTTTGACAGGACGTGAACAAAGATTTGATACTCTCAGAACATATAAAGGATTATCTGGTTTTGCAAAAATGTGCGAAAGCCCCTATGATGGATTTACTGTCGGGCATTCCAGCACTTCAATCTCAGCAGGGCTTGGTATAAGTGTTGGTAAATGTTTAAATAAAAATAAATCAAAAGTAGTATCTATTATTGGAGATGGTTCTCTTACAGCAGGTCTTGCCTATGAGGCATTAAATCAGACCGGGGATAAAAAAAAAGATCTTATTGTTATTTTAAATGATAATGAAATGTCTATTTCTCCCAATGTTGGCGCCCTATCCTCTTTTTTAAGTAGAAAACTTTCAGCATCATATCTGCAGAATATGAGAAAAGGATTTGGAGAATTTTTAAAATCATTGCCCAAGGTAGGATCTGATATATATCATTTTGCAAAACGCTCTGAAGATTCGTTTAAAACCTTTGTTACTCCGGGTATGCTTTTTGAGGCTTTTAATTTTAATTATTTTGGACCCATAGACGGTCATAATTTAAATCATTTAATTGATATTCTTCAAAATATTAAATCTGCCAAAGATCCTGTTCTTTTGCATGTATTGACTAAAAAAGGTAAGGGGTATGAGCCAGCAGAAAAAAATCCTGTGTATTTCCATGGTGTTGGTTCCTTTGATGTTAAAACCGGAAATAAAAGCCAAACAATCAAGACTATTCCTACATATACTGATATTTTTGGTTCAACAATGGTGGATCTTGCTTTAAATAATAAAAAAATTGTTGCAGTTACTGCTGCTATGCCTGAAGGAACAGGACTTTCTGAATTTGCAGAAAAATTTCCCGAAAGATTTTTTGATGTTGGTATTGCTGAACAACACGCAGTAACTTTTGCAGCAGGTCTTGCAACCCAGGGCTTAAAACCTGTGGTTGCAATATATTCAACATTTCTTCAAAGGGCATATGACCAGATACTGCATGATGTATGTATTGAATCCCACGGAGTTGTTTTTGCAATTGACAGAGGTGGAATTGTTGGTGAAGATGGACCAACTCATCATGGTCTTTTTGATTATGCATATTTGCGCACTATTCCAAATATGATAATAATGGCACCAAAAGATGAAAATGAATTACATCGAATGTTAACAACTGCAATAGATTTAGATACCCCTGTATCTATCAGATATCCAAGAGGTAAGGGAGAAGGCGTTAAGATTGATAAAAATGCTTTACCCGTGGATATAGGTAAGGCTGAGCTTGTTCAAGACGGTGAAGATGTTCTGTTAATTGCCATTGGAAGTTCAGTTGCCCAATCAAGAAAAGCCCTGGAAGAATTAAAAGAAAAAAATATTTCATGCGCTTTAATCAATGCACGGTTTGTAAAGCCACTTGATAAAGAACTCATACTTAAAATGGCAAAAAAGATTCCCAATATTATCACGATTGAAGAACATGTTTTAGATGGTGGGTTTGGAAGTGCTGTATTGGAATTGTTTGCAGATAATGGGATTTCAAATATTAAAATAAAAAGAATCGGCATTAATAATTGTTTTGTGGAGCATGGTCCCCAGGAAAAATTAAAATCCGTATATGAGCTTGATTCCTCAGCTATCTGTACTGCAATTAAAGATATCCTGGGCAATGAATAAAAAAACTAATAAAATACGACTTGACTTATATATGGTTGCAAATAAATTAGCCTCCTCCAGAGAGAGGGCTAAAAGGATCATAATGACAGGCAAAGTATTTGTTGATAACATGGTTATTGATAAACCAGGTACACTTATTGCCTCGGATGCTGCTGTTATATGTAAAGAAAAAGATATCCCTTTTGTCAGCAGAGGAGGATTAAAACTTGATAAGGCAATTAAAGAATTAAAAATTGATGTCAATGACCTTAAGTGTCTTGATATCGGCGCTTCAACAGGCGGGTTTACTGATTGCCTTATCCAGAATGGGGCAAAAAAAGTGTATGCCGTAGATGTGGGCTATGGACAATTTGACTGGCAACTCAGGCAAGATTCAAGAGTAGTCGTGATCGAACGGACTAATATAAGGTATATGTCATATGAAACAATAGGTGAAAAATTAGACCTTATTGTTATAGATACTTCTTTTATCTCATTAAAAATTGTAATCCCGGCTGCAGAAAAATTTATGAAACAGGATTCACGAATCCTGGCTTTAATCAAGCCGCAATTTGAAGCGGGAAAAGGCAAAGTCGGTAAGGGAGGGGTTGTTCGTGATGATAAACTACGTGAACAGGTAATTGATGATATTAGAATTTTTTTTGAAAAAAGAGGGTATATTGCAGAAAGGATAGTCCCCTCTCCTATTCTTGGACCAAAAGGAAATAAAGAATACATAATTTCCTTGAAATATTTTCATGAAAATGCTTAAGTACCAAGATTCGTTTTTTTATTTTGTTATTTTATTTAAATGTTAAAGGAGTTGTAATGACAGACCAAATCAAATCAATAAGAAACATTGCCCTCTCAGGTCATGGTGGTTCTGGTAAGACTTCCCTTGCTGAAGCAATACTTTTTAAATCAGGTCTTATAGATCGTCATGGCAAGGTTGAAGAAGGCAATACAACAATGGATTTTCAACCTGAAGAAATAAATAAACAACAGAGTATTAATACCTCTTTTTTCAATCTAACTCACAATAAATTTTCAATTACTCTTTTTGATACTCCCGGGGACCAGAACTTTTTTTCCGCTGCAAAAACATGTATCCCGGCTGCTGACTCTGTTGCATTGTTAATTGATGGAGTAAGTGGACCCAGTGCAATGACTGAGGCTGCAGCAGCATGTGCTGAAGAATACCATCTCCCGGTTTGTGTTTTTATTAATAAACTTGACCGTGAAAGAGCTGATTTCCATTCTGCTGTGGATGCCACTGCCGAAGCATTGAATAAAAAAATATTAATAACCCAGCTGCCTATTGGCAAAGAAGCTGAGTTTTCAGGTATTGTTGATATCCTTTCCGGACAAGCATTCCAATTTGATAAAGATGGGAAAATGAAAAAAATCGATATTCCATCTGATATGGCAGATGATGTTGAAGTTGCCAAAGAAGAATTTATTGAAAATGTTGCAGAGCTTGATGATGACTTGCTTGAACGATACCTTGAAGGCGAAGAAATCAGTGAAGATGAACTTAAAAAGGCATTTAGAAATGGAGTTCTTCAATCCAGTTTTTATCCTGCATTATGTGGTGCTGCAACACAATTAATCGGGATTGAACCTTTTTTGGATTTTGTAGTCGACTATATGCCATCTCCACTTGATAGAAATGCCTGGATTGCCACAGATAATGACGGCAATGAAGTTGAAGTGCTTCCTGATCCTGAAAGAGAATTTGCAGGATTTGTTTTTAATACTATTGTTGATCCATACGCTGGAAGACTTTCCATATTCAGAGTAGTATCCGGGACATTGGGTAAAGATGGTAATCTGCTAAATGTTAATAAAGATAATAAAGAAAGATTTTCTCAACTTTTAGAAATTGCCGGTAAAAAACAAAATAATATTTCCAGTGCCATTCCGGGCTCCATTGTGGCAGTTTCAAAATTAAAAAATACTTTAACAGGCGATACCATTACCAGCTCTGAAAATATTAAATTTGCTCCTGTTAAACCATTACCACCTGTTATCTCTTTTGCAATTGCTCCAAAAACAAAAGGTGATGAAGATAAAATACATGAAGCTTTACGGAAAATTCTTGAAGAAGATCCCGGATTACAACTTAAAAGAGAAGAAGAAACAAATGAAACCTTGTTGTCTGGAACAGGACTTGTACATATTGAAACTACCTGTGATAAAGTTAAAAGAAAATTCAATGTAGAAGTTGCAATCTCTACACCTAAGGTACCTTATAAAGAAACAATTAAAAAGAAAATCAGAGTACAGGGAAAACATAAAAAACAATCTGGTGGTCATGGTCAATTTGGTGATTGCTGGATTAATTTTGAACCGCTTCCCAAGGGTAAAGGCATTGAATTTGTCAATAAGATTGTAGGCGGGTCTATCCCAAAAAATTATATTCCTGCTGTTGAAGCAGGAGTAAAAGAATCTGCCCAGCGGGGATTTCTTGCAGGGTTCCCATGTATTGATTTTAGAGCAACTGTTGATGATGGAAGTTATCATGCTGTTGATTCTTCTGAAATGGCCTTTAAAATGGCAGGCTCTCTTGCGTTTAAGGCTGCCATTGAACAGGCAAGACCTGTACTTCTTGAACCTGTAATGAAGGTTTCTGTTGTTGTACCGGATGAATATACAGGTGATATAATGGGTGATTTTAACTCCCGTCGTGGAAAAGTGCTTGGCATGGATTCAGAAGGAACTAAACAAGTTGTTAATGCACTTGTACCAATGGCTGAGATGTTAAGATATGCTCCTGACTTAAATTCCATGACAGGAGGACGAGGTACCTTTTCCATGGAATTTGAGACCTATGAAGAACTGCCACATGATATGGCACAAAAAGTTATAGAGAAAACAAAGGCGGAAAAAGAAGATAATTAATTTTTTTAAATAGATTTAAATAAAATTTTTATTTATAAAAGGCCTGTAGTTATGAACAAATCATAATTGCAGGCTTTTTATTTTTTAGATTGATTTTCAAATTTTAGAAAAGAGATTTAATTATGTTGTTATTAAATGGAAAAATACATACCCAGGACAAAAATCAACCCTTTGCCCAGGCAGTATTAATTTCAGGAAATAAAATTTTGGCTGTCGGATCAAATAAAGAGATTCAAAGGCTTTATTCAAAAAATCAAAAAACAATTGATCTTTGTGGCAGATTGGTTTTACCCGGATTTATAGATTCACATTTTCATTTTTATGAATGGGCTGTTAACTTTGATAGTGTAGATCTTTCCAAGTCTATATCATTTGAAAATATGATGGAAGATTTAAAATTAAAAGTCCTGGAAACAAACAAAAATGACTGGATTTTAGGATATGGGTTTAATGAATCTGACTGGGCTGAAAAAAGAATGCCGACCAGGCATGACCTTGACATAATAAGCCCTGATAATCCTGTCTGCATCTGGCGGTGTGATCTTCATATTGGTGTTGCCAATTCAAATGCCTTAAAACTTGCAGCAATTGATTCAAAAACCATGGATCCGGATCAAGGCAGGATTGAAAAGGACATCTTTGGTAAAACAACAGGAGTTTTAAGAGACCTTGCATTAAATTTGATAAAAGATGTATTGCCAGTACCTGAGAATGAAAAGATTCTTTTCAATATGGAGTCAGGAATCTCTTTGCTTCATAAAATCGGCATTACATCCATACATGATATCCGGCTCATGGGTGGACTTGATGGACAGCAATCATTGAACGCATGGCAGAGATTGAATGAAAAAAATAAACTTAATATAAGGTGCCATGTTGCCCTGCCAGGTGAAAATATAGATAAGGCAGTTGACCTTGGACTCAGAACAGGATTTGGTGATGAAAAACTTAAAATAGGATATCTTAAATTTTTTGCCGATGGAGGTATGGGGGCGAGAACTGCCTGGATGATTGAAAAATATATTGATGATGAATATGGTATGCCGTTAACCCCAGTGCATGACATTGAAAATGCTGTTCTAAAAGCTGAGGAAGTTGGCTTAAGTGTAATGGTTCATGCTATTGGAGATAGAGCAAACAAAGAAATAGTATCCATGTTTGAAAAAATAGATAAAATCAACCCTTTAAGACCAAAAATCCCCCATCGAATTGAGCATGTCCAGATGATAAGACCTGATGACCTGAAACGATTATCTAAACTTAAAAACTTAGTTGTTTCATGCCAGCCCAATAATATAGGTCTTGATATTTCAATGATTGAAACAAGTGTTGGAGAGAAAAGTAAATATACTTATATGCTTAAAACCATATCAGATAACGGATTGCCTCTAATATTAAATTCAGATGCACCTGTGTGTGACCCAAATCCCTTTATTGGAATCTATTCTGCTGTGACACGAAAGAGACTTGATAAAACACCGGAACATGGCTGGTATATTGATCAGGCGTTAAGTGTTGATCAGGCTGTTAAAGGATATACAATAATTCCTGCTATTGCCCAGGGTATGGGAAAAACTTTAGGGAGCATTACCAAAGGTAAATATGCAGATATAATAGTTCTTGATCAGGATATTTATTCCATTGATATAGAAAACATAGCTGATACTAAGATTGAAATGACATTGTTTGACGGAAAGATTGTTTATAAAAAATGATAAAAATAGAAAAATATGATTTTACAATTATTATGGACACCATGATTGATTTTTTAGACAATTATGGTTCACCAACAATTCTTGGTAATAAATTTTATGAGATCATCAAAGGAAAAAATGGGAAAAATAAATTTTTTAATCTTTTAAAAGCATCAGGATATCATAATGACCCTGAAGGTTTTTTTAAAGAAATATTTCATATGGTTTTTAAAACCAATAATGAGAAAATAAAGCTCAATGATATTGAGCTGCCATCGATTATTCTTGTTCCATTGCTTGAAATTATTATTCCGGGAACAGGGTATTTTTCAATAAAAAACATCCGGGAATTAAGGCAGAATTTTAATATTGAACTTAAAACAAAGAATTTTGATGACCTTAATAAAGTTATTGAAAAATACCCTGTAAGACTTTCAAAACATATAATACGCCAATCCATGGTTTCTATGAACGTTGCATACCAATATATTCCTTTTGTTGAAGAACTTGATTCCATTGGACATACCAATACCTGGGTCGGTCAGTTTCAAGATGGGCTTATAGAACAAATGTATCCAAATCGTGTTATTTTTTTATTAAACATGACCTGCCCTGTATATTGCAGATTTTGTTTTAGAAAACATAAAAACGCAAGAAATGAAACACCTCCTGGCACTAAAGATGTAAGAAAAGCTGTAAACTATGTAAAAAGATCCCCTTTAATTAAAGAAATATTAATAACTGGTGGTGATCCTTTTTTAAATAAAAAAAATTTAAGAATTGCCATTGATGGCTTAAACTCAATTGATCATGTTAAAACCTTACGTCTTGCTACCCGTTCTATTGCCTATTACCCGGAGCTTTTTTTAAAAAATAATAGTTCTTATTTAAATTTTTTAAAGGATAAAAATCTTGAGCTTCAAGAAAATAATAAAATAATGGAAATTGCCACTCATTTTGTTCATCCGGATGAAGTTTCCATTGAAAGTTTAAAAATTATTACTCAACTTATTAAATCCGGAATAAAGGTTTATGTCCAGACTCCATTTTTAAATAATTGCAATGATAGAGGAGACGAACTTGTAAGGTTATTTACCCTTTTAAGAGGAGCCGGAGCTGAAATCCATTATATTTTCATGCCCTGCAGCCCTATCCATGGTAATAGTATTTATTGGACATCCCTTTCCAGGGGGATAAATATTGCAAAATACCTTCGTAAACATCTTTCAGACAGAGCCATTCCAAAAATGTGCACAGCAACACCCATTGGTAAAATCGAATGGCATTCAAGCGGCTGGGTCGTTGAAAAAGTTAAAGAAAAACAAGGTTTTATCTGGATCAGGACTCCATATACGCCTGAATTTTTTAAAAGTTTTGCACCAGATGTTAACAAACTTGATAATATCAGATTGAACAAAGAAGGAACCTTTGATGTCCAATACATGGCTGATCAAGGTGAAGATTCACTTTGCACAGGATCAAGAACCAAACCTGAAAAAGAAAAATTTAAGAAAATTGATTTGATGCCAATCCGGGAAATTAAAGCTTTAAAATTACAATTTTATAATGAGAATAGATTTAATGATTCCATAATTGCAACTAATATTAAAAATTTAAAAAGACTTCATAAAACAAGAGTGGAAATCAATATTAATGCAAAAGATGAAGTAATTAAATATATTATGTCTGATAAGAATATTACAGATCTTATTATTTCATCAAACTTAGGTAAAATTGATTTTAATACTTATATAAAAGATTTAAAAATTTTAATTTTAAAACTTCGTTGTATTGATCATTTAAACTCAATTCGGCTTAGAATATTACAATTTGCTTTTAATATTAATGCTTTTTCCGATTTGTTTATTAAAGACCTTGGAAAATTAAACCATTTGGATATTGATAATCCCCTTCGCATAGAAATTGAAACCTGGTTTATCACAGGTGAAGATATTACAGAAAACCATGGGGAAACAGTTCAAAAATTAAATAATCAAGGAATAAGTGTTTATTGTAATACTCCATTATTGGGCAGAATAAATGATACCCCGGATATAATATTAGAGCTTTCTTATGCTCTTAGAAAAGTCGGAATAGAATTTCATCATCTTTATATTTCAGGTTTGCCAATTCAAACAAGGTGGAATAAAGATCATTTGATTGATTCTGCAAATATTATTGATATTGCATCAAAGGTAAGAGCCTTTGGAAGTGGTCGGGAAATACCACAATATATTGTTTTAACACCTTCAGGAGAACTTGATTTTGACCTTAGATCATCTGAATTGGAAAATTTATGGGACAGGTTTTAGCTTACAATGGTCAATGGCACTCTTGTCAAGTATTTGACCTAATTTTCCTTCTGGTGCAGGGAAAAAACCAAAGCTTTCTTCCCATGCCTTCTCATCTTCCATGCAAAAATACGTAACAAGTTCAGGCGCAAAGCTTTTGATCTGGGCAACAATGCTTTTATAAACTTCAATCCTGAGGGGCTTAAAATACCTCATTTTATTGTCAATTCCCTGGATGAATTCTCCATAACATATTTTGGAATCGGGAAATCTTTTTTCTATTAAAGGCTTTAAATGAGGCATAAATCTAAAGCTTCCAATACTTATCCAGACAATATTTTCAGGAGAGACATATTCAAAAATAGTCTTGATAACTTTTTTGTATTCTTTTATGCACCCTTCATAAATCACAATAGGATCAAAATGAAAAGCAAGTTTATAGCCCCAGGATTCACATTTTCTGGCAGCCTTAAATCTTGCTTCTAAACTTGCAGTGCCGCGTTCTTCCGATTTGATAATGGAAGGCGTGTTTAATGACCATGCAATAATGGTTTTTTCATTATGATCAATGGCTTTTAATGATTCAATATTAACGGTTTTGGTTTTTAATTCTAAAATCGAATTTGTTTGATTTGCAAATTTTTTAACAAGAAATGAAGGCAGATCGCATATATCATCCCATATCAGGCTATCTGTGTATTCGCCCGTACCAATTCTGAAAATTTTATTTTGTTTAAATATTGAATCAAGGCTATCTGAAATATTTTTTCTGCCTACAAAATATCTTAATAAAGGAGGATGAAAATATGCCTGTAAAATACAATATGAGCAGTCCATTGTGCAAAATGTCCCGGTGTGCAAAATAGTATAGTCACAGCAGGTATAATGGCTTGTACCCGGGCAGTCTTTGATCACAGCCCCTTTGTTTCGGGTAAGGTACAAACAGGTTTTTCCTTTGGAAACAGGATCAATAATATCATTGGAAGAATTTAGCCAGTCAAAGATCTGTTTTTCATTATCAACTATTTCCAATTCAAGATTTGTATTGTTTTGAATCTGTATTGTTTCTTTGGAATTTTGCACTTCTTTATCAGCAAAAAGTTTTTTAATTTTCATTTGATTCTGATTTTATTGAATAAGGCTGTTAAAAGATGGATTTTTATATATTGACATGAGTTTTAATACATTTTTTTCAAACTCTTTTATATTCCTGAAATCAAATGAGACAGAGTATTTTTCTCCTTCAAAATTGTCTGGAGGTAAAAGCTTGATTTCAGGTTCGATTTTTAATGCTTTAATGCCGGTTTTTAAATTTTCATAGGCCTTTGTCATTTCAGGGTATCTTAGTTTGCCAAGTAATGATCTTAAAAGATTTCCCTTAAAATTTTCATCAGGGTTGTCTTGGTTTATAATGTCTAAAATTCTTTTGTCTGTTAAAAGATCAACTAAATTGATATTGTCACGCCTTGCAATTTCATGGCAATTTACTATTATTTCAGATTGTTTGTTCTGCCCCATTCTGACTTTTTGAAAGATATTTATAAAACCATTTATAATATCAGATTCATATTTATGCAATTTTACAGCATTGTTCATTGAAAGCTTTTTATCAATAATCAAATCATGAATTTTTTGATCCATATCATGGACTTTCAATAGATTTTCAATAATCTTCATGTTCAGGTTGTGATTAAAAATAAACAGGGAATTTAAAGCTATTTCTTTTATGCTCAATGATTTGTTTAAAATAAAGACAGCTTTTAAAAGTTCAATGGTATTAAGCTCACGATAAAAAGAATTTTCAATGATGGCAATTTTTGCACATAAAAAATCAATATCTTTTTTTGCCCCTTCTGGTTTAATAACTTTTGCAAAAACTTGTTTTTCCCCAATCTGTTTTAATGCCTTAATTCTTTTATAACCGGAAACTATAATATATTTTTCTTTTTCCTTTTTTAAAACACATGAATTTATCAGACCAATTTTTTTAATAGAGTCAATGATGTTGGTTATATTATTATCACAAGAGATTCTATATGTTTGGTCATCAAGGTCAATTTTATTTATATTTATATATTTTTCTTGGTTAAACATTATTTTAAATCTTGACCTGTAAGTAATTTAAATATTTTTTTATAAGTATTTGAAGTATTTTCAATAATTTCCAAAGGAAGTTTAGGACCCGGTGCTTTTTTATTCCATCCTGAGTTTGTGAGCCAGTCTCGTACATCTTGTTTGTCATAGCTTTTTTGGGATTTTCCAGGAGAAAAAGTTTCTTTATCCCAGAATCTTGATGAATCAGGTGTTAAAACTTCATCTATTAGAATAATTTCATTATCAAGCATGCCAAATTCAAATTTGGTATCTGCTATGATAATACCTTTTTCATTGGCAATTTTTGCACCCTGGTTATAAATTGAAAGGCTTAAATCTTTCAGCTTTTCAGCTTTTTCCTTTCCAATAAGATCAATGGTATCTGCAAAACTTATATTAATATCATGGTCTCCGACTTCAGCTTTTGTTGAAGGCGTAAATAATGGTTCGGGAAGTTTATCAGATTCTTTTAATCCTGCAGGCAGTTTTATTTTGCATACATGCCCTTCTTTTTGATATGATTTCCAACCGGAACCGGAAATATATCCTCTGACTATACATTCTACTGGTAAAGGTTTTGCTTTTTTAACAAGCATGCTTCTATTTTTAAGTATATCAGAATATTTTTGTAATTTTTCAGGATATTGGTCAGTATCGATACTTATTAAATGATTATTCACAATATTTTTAAATTTATCAAACCAGAATGCAGAAATCTGTGTTAGAACACTTCCTTTTTCAGGTATGGGATCAGGCAGGACAACATCAAAAGCAGATAATCTGTCCGATGTTATCATTAATAATGCATCATCGACTTCATAAATATCCCTTACTTTACCTTTTGCTAAAAGTTTAAGATCATCAAGTCTGGTATCAGTTACAATCATATTCATCTTAATATTTATCCTTTAATTTTTTTAATATTATTTAATTTTAAATTAATTTGTAAATTTAAGTTAATTATGAATGAAAATCAATACCAAGATTGTGTTTTTCTCTTGATTGTTTTTTCAGAAACAAATATACATAATTTTTAAATGAAAAAACTTGCAAAACTTGTAAAAGAACTGGATCATGATATTTCCATATGTGTCAAATGTGGAACCTGCCTTGGCGCCTGCCCTTTATATAAAGTTAATTTAATAGAAGGCAATGTTGCAAGGGGCAAAATTGCTTTAATAGACGGTCTGATAAAAAATTTATTTTCCAACCCCGATGAACTCTCAAAGATAATCAATCAATGTTTATTGTGTGGTTCATGTGCAGCAAGCTGTCCTAGCAATGTAGATACAATGCAGATTTTTTTTAAAATAAGGATAATTCTAAGTGAGTTTTCAAGATTTTCTTATTTTAAGAAAATTATTTTTAAAAAAATAATTGCAAAACCCCAACGTTTTGATAAATTATTTTCCTTATTGGAAAAATTTCAATTTTTATTTATTAAACCCAGAAAAAATATTCAATTAACATCTTCTTTCAGGTTTATTCCACAGAGAATTTCACAAAGGCGATTTAAATGTATTGCACAAATTCCTTTTCATAAAACTGAATATATTGGCAATACATGCACAGATAACAATCCTCCTTTCAAAATAGCCTTTTTCCCGGGATGTGCCATTGATAAAATCTATCCAAATATTGCCATTGATGCAATACAAGTATTAAAATATTTTAAAATTGATATTTTTATTCCGAATAACATTGGGTGCTGTGGCATCCCTGTACTTGCTTCCGGTGATAAAACAAGTTTCATTGACTTGATTGACCATAATATTGATATATTTTCCCTTCAAAAATTTGATTATTTAATAACCCCCTGTGCAACCTGTTTATCTACTATCAAACATTTGTGGATTGATTTTTATCAAACCCGGGATAAAGAAAGAAAAGAATATTTAATTGATTTGTCATCAAAAGCCCTTGATATCAGTCAATTTTTAATTAATATATTAAAAATTCCTGATTTTCCTGGTAACAATTCTTTAGAATCCATTACTTATCATGATCCCTGCCATCATTGTAAAGTACTCAATATTAGAACTGAACCAAGATCATTGATCAAAGCATCTGGTAAAAAAATTATTGAAATGGATCAATCTGATTTATGCTGCGGCATGGGTGGAACATTTAATTTGTTTAATTATAAAGATTCCATAAAGATCGGGCAATTAAAAGGAAAAAATATAATCAATACAGGTTGTAAAACCCTAGCAACTTCCTGCCCGGCATGTATGATGCAGATTAGTGATATTTTGGATAAACAGAAAACCGATATTGCAATAAAACACCCCATTGAAATTTATAAGGATTTTTTATTTAAAAATTAAAATTTAATAATTTAATGATATTTCATTTGTAAATTTGCAATAAATAACTATATTATTAAGACTAATTTAAATACTATTAAAGGTTAGAATATGTTTAGAAAATCATTGATATTCCTGCTGGTTTTTATTTTTTCACTTTTAAATACAAATTTATATGCCAAAACCATGTATTCTTTAAAGGATCTTTGCAAGATTGCAAAAAAGAATGCTTTAAAAATTAAAATTGCCGAGGATGATCTGTCCATAAGTAAGCTTGAGAAAAAAAGAGCATTGTCAGTATTGATGCCTCGTTTAACTGCTTTTGGTAAAAAAAATAAAACATTTACCAAATATGATAAACAAATACCGGCAATTAAAATGGATAATGCCACTGATACAGAAACTCTTGGGCTTAAGCTTGATCAGTCTTTCACATTAAATGGCAAGGAATTAATTGCTTTTAAAGTAACAAAAGATCAAATTAAGATGAATGAGTACAATCTTGAAACCACAATATCCAATTATATGTATGAAGTTTCCAAGGCGTATTTTAATATTCTTACTGCAAACAAAATCCTTGATATTTCCCGATCCGATGTTAAACGCCTTACAAATCACAGAAATTCAGTTAAAGAAAAATTAAAGGTTGGAACACTTACAAAAACAGCATTATTTAGAGCTGAAGCTGAATTGTCCAAATCCAAAACAAATTTTGTACGGATAAAAAATAATTTTAAACTGGCAAAAGCATTTTTAAAAAATTTAGTTGATATAGATGAGGACTTTTTTTTAATTGAAAATCAGGATTTTAATTTTGATGATTTTAAAATTTCATTTGATGAATTAGTCACACAGGCAATTAATAATAGACCTGAACTGAAAAGTGCAGAAAAAATTTTAGATATTGCAGATAAAACCATTAAATATGAGAAAGGTGCCTATTGGCCTAAAATTTCCATTCAAGGGACTTATACGGATAATAAAATAAATTCTGATCATGATACCATGTATAAACTCTATGATAGCAAGACAAATGCAACAATTAAAACCATTGAAGCAAGTTTTACATTTACACTTTTTGACGGAGGGTTGCGGGCAGCTCAGATCAAACAGGCAATCGCCAGGAAAAGACAAGCTAAAGCTGCTTTAGCCAATACAAAAAACCAAATCATTTTAGAATCTAAAAGATCCTGGTTTGAATACAAAACCGCTAAAAGTACGCTTAAAACCTTAGAAGACGAATTAAAATTTGCCAGAGAAAATTTTGATGCTGTTACAATGCAGTTTGAATATGGTCTGGCTGACAGTGTTTCGATGATGGATGCAGATACTTTGCTTGTTTCTGCCCAGAGAAAACTTTCAGAAGCTGAATATGCTTATATACTTTCTACGCTGGATCTGATTCGTATTAAAGGTGATCTTATTAAATTCATGCTTTAAAAATTTTCATCAAATGTTTTTTTGTATTTTATTTGACTTACAATTTTAATTTCCTTAATATTAATTAATCTTTTTTATTAAATTTAGGAGTTATTCACTATGTATGAAATCATAGCCAGTCCTCAGGATTATAAGATAGACCACCTTGTTAACGGAACAGAAAACGGAAATATTGAGATCCCAGCCAAAGAAAGAGAAGATTGGGCAAAAGAGATTAAAGCTTTTAGTGAAAAAATTTTTAAACTTGCGGAAAAATCAAGTCAGCTTGCAGACATCTTTGCAAGTGATCAGACTATATCTTCCACACCAGCATCTTTAAAAACATTAAAGATCCAGTTATTTACTATAAATGACCGGCTCAAAAATGCCATTGAGATTGCAGATAAACTTGAACTTGATATTATTCAAAAATAATATTTAAGAATTTGTTACTTCTGTCCATTGCTTCTTGTTTATAATTGCCCCTATACTTATGCAAAGGTTTGTCAAGAAACGCACCTGTGTCTTTAATATAATTACTTGCCTCTTTTAATGACCCTGACATAAGTTTTTCTTTTGTCTCTTGAAATGATTGGGAAAATATTTTTAAACATTGGTCAGCGTATTTATTTGATCCAACTAAGGTTGCATACAATTCAGGGTCCTGGGCAAATAATCTCCCAATCAAATCCGCATTGATTTTAAAAATTGGTGTTGAAATATCAAAAATATTTTTAGGATGAATATCCATGGTCTTAAGCATTTTTGCAAAGCTGATTGTTAAAAAATGTGTGAGACTTTGAACCACTGCCATGGTTCGGTCATGGTCATCAGCCTTTAAAATTTTGACATTCCCACCTTTTTTTGAAAATATTTTTTTAACCCATGAATAACCAATATTTCCCCTGCCCCTGCAAACAACAATATTCTGGTTTTTTATTGATGTAATAGTTGGTCCAAACATAGGATGTGTACCAATTACATCTGAGACAGAATTTTTTAACATGGCATCAAGGATATCTTCTTTTTGAGAGCATATATCCATTAAGACCTGATTGGGTTTTAAAATTCTGCCAATGGATTCTGATATTTTGATGGCTTCTTTGATTGGTGTGCTTAGAATTACAACTCTGCACATTGCTGCTATTTCTTTGTTTGATAATTCAGTATCAATATCTGAGATTTTAATATTGTAACCAAAAGATTCAAAAAAAGTACAAAGCCATTGCCCCATGGCACCTTTGCCACCAATAATCCCTATTTTATCATTTTTACAAATCGGGTGAGTTATAGAATTATTATTCATTGATTTAATTTTTGCCGTAATAAATGATCTGCAATGGTAATAGCCATCATAGCCTTGCATACAGGGTTGATTCTAGGGATTGCCGAAACATCATGCCTGCCTTTTGTTGAGATTTCAACTTCTCTGCCTGTTATATCAATTGTTTTTAAAGGTTTAGTAATTGAAGGTATGGGTTTGATAAAAGCCCTTGCTATTATATCGTCTCCATTGGAAATACCGGCAAGTATACCTCCTGAATTATTGGTTAAAAATCCATTATTTGTGATTTGATCATTATTCTCAGAACCTTTTAGTTGAGAAGCTTGATATCCTGCGCCAATCTCCACACCTTTTACAGAACCTATACTCATTAAAGCTTTTGCAATATCAGCATCAAGTTTATCAAATACAGGTTCTCCAAGACCTGCAGGAGGGTTAAATACACGAATTTCCACGACCCCTCCAATGGAGTCGCCTTGTTTTTTTACTAATTTAATTTTTTCCTCCATTTTCTTAAGTGCATTGTTATCAGGACATTCAAGAAAATTTGTAAAGTTTTCATTAAAATCAAAATTGTGAGCTTTTATACTACCGAATTCAATTGTATAAGTTTGAATCCTGATATCATAATCATCCAAAATGATTTGGGCAACAGCTCCTGCTGCTACTCTGGCAGCAGTTTCTCGTGCAGATGCCCTGCCCCCTCCTCTATAATCTCTAATTCCATATTTTGCAAAATATGTGATATCTCCATGACCAGGCCTGAATAAATCCTTATTTTGAAAGTAGGCAGAAGAATCTGCATCTTTATTTTCAATAAGGATCATTATGGGAGTCCCTGTTGTTTTATTATTAAAGGTTCCTGACATTATAACTGCAGTATCAGGCTCTTTGCGTTTTGAACTTAATGAGTTTTTTTTGCCTGGTTTTCTTTTATCAAGTTCTTTTTGGATGATATCTTTAGTTAAGATTAATCCCGGAGGACATCCCTGGATAATGACACCAATGCCTTTACCATGGGATTCTCCAAATGTTGATATATTAAAGGCTTTACCAAAGCTGCTACCTGTCATTTAGGATTCTCCTTTTTATTAGTTGACCAATTTCTTCAGGGGAAGTATTTGAAGTATCAAATTTAATTTGTGCAATTTTAGAATATAATGACTTCCTTTGCCCCATTAAAAATTTTATTTCCCGGTCAATTTTTTTATCAGTGAGTGAAGGTCGTAACTCTTTTGAATTATTATCATTATTAAATCGTTGTAAAATAGTATGATAGTCTGCAAATAACCATATTACAATACCATTGTTTTTCATAAAATCTCTGTTTTTAACATCAAGGATAATACCCCCGCCTGTGGAAATAATAAGATCCTTATTATGAATTGTATTAAAAAGCGTTTGTTTCTCAAAGTCTCTGAATTTATCCCAGCCTGATTTTTTTACTATTTTTGAAACTGGCAAGTTTAAGTCTGATTGAATTTTTTCATCAATATCTAAAAAAGAATAATTCATTATATTGGCAAGAATTTTTCCAATTGTTGTTTTACCTGTACATCTATATCCAATGAGAAATATTTTCATAATGTTTTAAAGACCTTCAAATACATCCCAGAATAAAGGGAATGATTTTGCAACACATTTTTCATTTTCAATAATAACACCAGGGGTAATAAGACCTGCAACCGCAAAAGACATGGCAATGCGATGGTCATTATATGTCTTAATTTTACAACCTTTTGGTATGCCTCCATGGATTTTCATCCAGTCATTACCGGTTTCTATTTTAATTCCCATTTTATTTAATTCTGTTGCCAGCGCATTTATTCTGTCACACTCTTTTTCCCTGAGATGTGCAATGTTTTTAATAGTAGTTGTGCCTTTTGCAAAGGCAGCTGTAATTGCAAGGGCAGGCACAGCATCAGGTATGTCAGACATGTCAACTTCAACTCCCTTAAGATAATTACTGCCGCATATACTTATGCCATCTTGTTCAATGTTTAAGATACATCCCATTTGTTCAAGAATAAAGGCAAGGCGTAAATCCCCTTGTAAAGAGTTTTTTGATACGTTTAAGATTTTAATATTTTTTTTGGTAATCGCACCTGCAGACCAGAAATAACCTGCATTTGAAAGATCCGGTTCAATAATAAAATCACCTGCAATGTATTTTTGATTTGGTTTAACAATAATTTTTAAATCATTATTTTTTATTACATTAACATTGAACATTTTCATAATGGCAATTGTAAGGTCAATATAAGGCGCTGATACAGGCTGACCTTTTAATAATATTTCAAGACCATTATCCATGTAACACCCTATCATGAGCAGGCTGGAAAGATATTGGCTGCTCAAAGAGCAATCAATTTCAACCCTGCCACCGATTTGATTTTTTCCATTTATTCTGATTGGAGGTGCTCCTGACCCTGTAATAGATACAGCACTGACCCCAGCCATATTTAATGCATCAAGCAAAGGAGCCATGGGACGCTGGCACATCCTTTTATCACCTGTTAAAATAAAATCCGAATTACCAAGAGCTGCAACCCCGGCTAAAAGCCTCATGGACGTTCCTGAATTTCCAAGATAAATTTCTTTTGTATGATAACCAGGTTGACCATTTACCCCTTTAATCTTTAAAATTTTTTTTGCTTTATCTGTTTTATCAATTTTTGCACCCATATTTTTAAGACATTGTATGGTTAAGGCAATGTCTTCACTTTCTAAAACATTTGTCAGAACAGATTCTCCTTTTGCCAAAGATGCAAGAATAAGCATCCTGTGGGAAATACTTTTTGAACCTTCAATACTGACAATTGAATTGTTGATAATTTTTGTTTTAATTTTTTTCATGATTTATATTAAACTTCTCATAATAGTTTGTCTAAGATTGTCCATGGACGGTTTGATTTTTGTCCATAGTTCAAATTGATTTATCCCCTGATGCAGGAACATTGAAAGACCGTCAATGGTTGTACATCCAATTTTTTTTGCATCTTTTATAAATTTTGTCTCAATGGGATTGTATACAATATCCATAATTATCATATTTTTTTTTAACAATTGTTTTTCTGCAGGGCTTGTATCAATATCAGGTGTCATTCCCAAAGAAGTTGCATTAATCAAAATATCAAATTTTTTTTCTTTTATTTGATCAAGTCTGCAAAAATCTGCATTAAATAATTCAGCTAATTTCTCGCCTCTTTCCCGGGTTCTGTTTATAATTGTAATATAACCTTTATTTATTTTAATCCCATGGGCAAGTGCATGGGCAGCACCGCCCGCACCAATTATCCCAACTTTTTTATCATTAATGCCGTATTTTTTAAGAGGTGAGACTCCTCCCTGCCAGTCCGTATTATACCCTGTCAGAATTCCGTTATTATTGACAATTGTGTTAACAGCACCAATTGATTCTGCTTGTTTGTCAATAATATCAAGATGCTTCATAACTTTTTGTTTAAAAGGAATTGTAATTGATGCCCCTTTAATATTAAGTTCTCTTATGGATTCAATTGCTTTTTCAATATTATTTATATTAAAACTCAGATAAACAGAATTTATATTATAGTTTTTAAAAAGTGTATTATGCATTATCGGACTTTTTGAATGGGACACAGGGTTACCAAAAATACAATAAAGGCTTGTATCAGCACTAAATATACTATTATTACCAGGCATTTTACTCATTTCCTTTATTAAAAACAGGATAGGATCCAAGAAATTGTAAATAAAGTGTTGTCTTTTTCATATCTTCCAATGTTTGCTCCATAATTTTTTCTTTAATATGTCCCTTAATATCCATAAAAAAATAATAATTCCAGTTTTCATTTTTTTTAGGTCTTGATTCTAATTTTAACATATTTAAACCTGAGTTGTTAACAGGTTCCAATGCCTTGAACAAGGCTCCGGGTGAATGGGAAGTTGAAAACATAATAGAGGTTTTATCATTTCCAGTTTTTTCAGGACAATCTTTTCCAATAATTAAAAATCTTGTGATATCCCCTTTAAAATCTTCTATGGCAGATTCTATAACTTGGAGGCTGTAAATATTGGCAGCCTTTGCACTTGTGATAATAGCCGCATCTTTATTGTTTTTTACAAATTCAATTGTTTTTTTAATATTGGTGATTTTAATAAATTTTATATTTTTAAAATTATTTTTTTTCCATATTTTACATTGCGAAAGAACACTTGAACAAGGATAATAAATTGTTTTTATATCATTCTTTTCACCTGAAATAGAAATCAGATCATAGGAAACCGGTTCATAATATTCACCACAAATTTTTAAATCATTGAATTTAGGAAAAAAGTCAAGCGTGTTATTTACAACACCATGTATGGAATTTTCCACAGGCACAACCCCATAATGAGTCTTATTTCTATTAGTGTTTCTAAAAACTTCATAAATATCTTCTTGCTCAACAAATCTGCCTGAATGCTTAAAATGATTTAATGCTGCTATATGCGAATATCCGGCTTTAGGACCCAAAAAAGAAACAATCTGCTTTTTTTGAATATTCTTTGTCGCAGTCATTATTACATTAAAAATATATTTTAAAATTTGTTCATCCGCAGGTCCTTTATTGTTTTTTAAAATTTTTTCAATAACCTGTTTCTCCCTTGATGAATCAAGCACACCGACCTTTCTTTTTTGTTTGATCTGCCCAATTTCTTTACCAAGGTCAAGTCTATGATTAATAAGCTCTAAGATTTTCAAATCGATTTTATCAATATCAGACCTTAATTGTTCCAAATGCCGGCTAAGATCTTTTTGATTTTCATCCATAATAGTCATCTCCATTGAAAATAAAAAAAGGCTGCAAATTTTATCTGTTTGCAGCCCGAAATAAAAAAGCCGCAAACTATACTTATTGTGTTTGCGGCTTTTTTTATATAATTTTTAATTAAAATCAAGTCATAGAGCCACAAACAGACAAGTATTATAAAAATAATACATAAAAAAATAAAATCTGTCTGTAAACAAGCTCTTCATTAAATACCTTAAATATATTAATTTGTAAAAACCAATTTCTATCGGGAATTTATTCAATTGTCAATAGAAATTTTATTCCAGCAGCAATTCTCGGTCAAAAATTATTTTTAAAATTAACAAGTGTAATATAGTCAAAATATTTACATACAATTTTGTCTTTTTGGTTATTATAGGGAAATAAAAGGAAGAAGTGAGGC
>CAZTEM010000050.1:0-23370 GCA_964612755.1 uncultured Desulfobacterales bacterium
TTTTTTTTGTCAAGGCTATTGAAATAAAAAAACTCGATCCGGCATGAGATTTAATATGCCTGTCTCAGACACAGAACTTATTTGGAAATTAAGGTTTTGGTTGGGGAATGACAGAATTTTTGTTAGTTGTTAATGGCTTTTGCAAGGTCAGATTGTGATATCTGTCCCTGCCTTACAATTTTGATTGAATTGTCTGTAACATCAACAACGGTTGAACCAAGACCAGGTTTAAGTTTGCCTGCATCAAGTACCATTTCTGAGTTTTTTATTATAGACCGGTCAATCATATCAATTGTATTGCACCCGGGTTTGCCTGAAATATTTGCACTGGTTCCTGTTATGGGTGAATCTGCTGCATTGACTAATGCTTTGGCAACAGGATGCCATGGGATGCGCAAGCCGATTTTCCCTGTTTTTGATATCAGGCATTCCGGGACATGTTTTGAAGCCTTGAAAATTATTGTGATATTGCCTGGCCAGTATTTTTCAATTAGTTTTTCTGCAATGTCAGGGATTGAATCAACAAGGGTTTCAAGCTGCGCTTTATTTTTTATTAAAGCAAGGAGGGGGTTTTGCATAAGTCTTTTTTTGAATTTAAAGACTTTTTGTATTGCATTGGCATCAAGGGCATTTACAGCAATACCATAAAAATATTGGGCAGGGAAAATAATCAAACCTTTTTGGTTTATCATTTTCCCTGCTTTTTCTATTATCTGTTTTTCAGGGTTTGTCGGGCTTATTTTGATAATATTTGGATACTTATTATGCAATACTTTCAGCCTTTTTAGCAACCTTTACAGCCATTTCCTTTTTATATTCAGATAGTTTTTCACCAATTGACTTATCTGAAGCACCCAGGATCTGGGCTGCAAAAATTCCTGCATTAATTGCTCCGGGTTTGCCAATTGCCATGGTTGCAACAGGGACTCCCGGAGGCATTTGCACTGTGGCAAGAAGAGCATCCATGCCTTTTAGTGCTGAAGAATCAATGGGTACACCTAGTACAGGCAATGTGGTGTGTGCTGCAATTGCTCCTGCAAGGTGGGCTGCATGACCTGCTCCTGCAATAAGCACTTTAATGCCTTTCTCTTTTGCTTTGGATGCAAACAAGGCAGCTTTTTCAGGGGTTCTATGGGCAGATGCCACAGTTACGGAATAAGGGATATCAAATTTTTTCAATATTATTAATGTTTCCTGCATAACATTAAAATCAGAATCACTTCCCATGATAATACCGACTTTGGGAGGGGTCTCAAGTTTTTTTATTGCTTTTGCACCAATATCTTTTCTGTAAAAATGCCCTTTAAATGATATTTTTGAACATGCTGAATATGCTTTGTCTATGGCATCCTGAATGCTGTTACCAAGGGATGTTACACCAAGAACCCTGCCGCCTGATGTTACAATTTTGCCGTCTTCAAGCCTGGTGCCGGCATGGAATACTTCAGTATCAGGTGTGTTTGATGCCTGGTCAATGCCGTGGATTTCTTTGCCATTTTCATAGGAGCCGGGATACCCTTCTGCTGAAATTACTACACAGGTTGCAGCCCGTGGGTCAATTTTTGTTTTATGCAGGTGCAGGGTGCCATCAACACATGCTTCCATTAAAGGCACCAGATCATTTTCAAGGCGCATTAAAATAGGCTGGGTCTCAGGGTCGCCAAGGCGTACATTAAATTCAAGGACTTTAATATTATTATCTTTAATCATTAATCCAGCATATAAAATACCTTTAAATAAGGTTCCTTGTTTTGCCATACCTTTTATTGCAGGAATCATAACCTGATCCATTGCTTTTTGCCTTAGCATGGTATCAAGAACAGGGGCAGGGGAATATGCGCCCATTCCTCCTGTATTCGGGCCTTCATCATTGTCAAATATTCTTTTGTGGTCCTGGGACTCAGGCAGGGGCAGTACGGTTTTTCCATCTGTCAAGGCTATGAATGAAGCTTCTTCACCTTCCAATGCTTCTTCAAGCACAACAACCTCTCCTGCTGCGCCAAATATCTTTTCCACAAGCATTGAATCAATTGCTTTAAAAGCTTGTTCTTCAGTTGAGCATATAATAACTCCTTTTCCGGCAGCCAGTCCGTCAGCCTTTACAACAATGGGAAGACCAAGATATTTAACATAGGCTTTTGCTTCATTATTGTCTGTAAATGCTTTTCCTATAGATGTCGGGATATTATATTTCTGCATATGTTCCTTGGCAAAAACTTTGCTCCCTTCTAATATTGCTGCATTTTTAAAAGGTCCGAAAACCTTTAATCCCCTTGATGTGAAAAGGTCAGCAATGCCGGCAACCAGAGGAGCTTCAGGTCCTACAACAGTGAGATCAATTTTGTTTTCTTCGGCAAAATCTGCAAGGGCATCAATGTCGTCTGCATTTATGGGAACAGATTCTGAAAATTCAGCAGTCCCGGCATTTCCAGGGGCGCAATAAATTTTTTGTACAAGTTTACTTTTTGATATTTTCCATACCAATGTATGCTCCCTGCCACCGCCGCCAATAACTAAAATTTTCATTTTATTATCTCCTGTTTTTTATTTTTCCATTGCAAGTTCAATAAGTTTATCAAGTAAATCTGAGAATGAGTAGCCTGCGACCTTTGCCTGCTGAGGATAAAGGCTTGTCGCAGTCATGCCCGGAATAGTATTTGTTTCAAGGACAAACAGTTCTTTTTTATTGCCCTTATCCAAAAGTATTAAATCAGTTCTGCTGTATCCTTTGAGAAAAAGAGTCTCATGAGCTTTGATACTGAGTTCTTGTACCTGTTTTGTGATTTTTTCATCAACTCTGGCAGGGCATATCTCATTGGTTGCACCTGTAATATATTTTGCTTCGTAATTAAAAAATTCATATTTGTCATTGGGAACAATTTCAATCACTGGCAAAGCCTTAACTTCTTTATTTCCAAGAACGCCACATGTGAGCTCAACACCTTTTATATATGCTTCAATCAAGACTATATCATCATGATCAAAGGCTTTATTTATTGCTGAAGAAAGTTCTTTTTCCTTTTTAACAATAGACATACCCACGCTTGATCCTGCACAAACAGGCTTGATAACCAGGGGACTTTCAGGAAATCCAAGTTTTGTCCTGATTAAGTTTAAGTCAATATTTTTGTTTGATCTTAGAGCAATATAATCAGGAGTTGGTATTCCTGCCTGGAGATAAAGTTTTTTGGATACAAGTTTGTTCATTGCAATGGCATTGCCCATAACACCTGCACATTGATAGGGTATATTGAGCAAATCCAAAAGCCCTTGTATGGTGCCATCTTCCCCAAAGGGTCCATGGAGAATAATTAATGCAGCATCGATTTTTTCTGTGTCATTTACAAGCTTTTTAATATCTGTTTTAGTATCATATCTGAAAATATTATATTTTGTCTTATCAAGAGCATTAAATACTTCATTCCCACTTTTCAGTGACACTTCCCGTTCAGAGGACACACCTCCATATAAAAGAGCAAGATTGATTGTTTTCATTAAAGAACTCTCCTTAGTTTAAGGATATTTGTCATTCAAGATAATTTTTTAAGCAACTGGTTTCTATATAGTTCAGTAGTAAGAGAAAGGCTTCCTCCGGTGGATGCGCGCATGGTTTCAAGTTTCATCATATAAAAATTAAGTTTTTTTTGAATCCTGCGTTGTTCATCAGAATCATAATCAGTATTATCAAGCAGATCTTCTGTATTTCTAATTTTTTTTTTAAGCTCTACCTCCGGGGGAGCAAAGCCTGCATTTTTTAAAATTTTATGGGCAAGTCTGAGTTCCTCGGGAATATTGTCATCATTAAATTCTAAAGGTTTATGGTTGCCTTCAAGATTGTCAAATTTGCCTTCTTTCTGGGCTTGTTTTATTCTTTGTTCAACTAATCCTGCAAATCCCGGAAGCATTATTTATATTTCCTTTTTCATTATTAATTTTGAAAATCTTTAATAATTATGGTTTGATATTTTATTAAAACAATAAAATATTTGCAAGGTAAAATCAATTTATCCAATTAGATTTTTAACTCATTCTGATCTTTAGCTTTTCTAAACAAAAAAATGTTTTATTGGACAAATTAATATGGTATGTTTTTTAATTAATTTTATTTAAGATATAATGTGTACTATTATTTATAATTTTTTATAAAGGAATTTGTGCTTATGACTAGGAGAAAATATAAAAGATTAACCTTTTTGCTTTCATTATTGGTGAGTGGATGTATTGTTATCTTTTTTTCAGCCGATGTATTTGCCCATGGTCATGAGAGTGGGAATAGTGGTGGCACATCGACTGACAAACCAGTTTTTAACGTTGAAGAAACTATAATGGAACAATTGGATTTCGGGACCATTGATACTGAATCCCAGGATAAGACAGAGATTACTATTTCCATGGATGGTCCTGTGGAAAAAAATGAAATCACAGAGCAGGATATAGCTGAAATTGTAGACTATACAACAACTTTTGTTGAATATCTGCCATTTGCAGGTGGAATTGCCATTGCCTATGTAACTGCCGGATGGAGTATCCCTCTTTCTGCATTTGCCGGGGGCGCATATGCCTATGGCACATCAAGACTTTCCGGAAAAAATAGAGATGACAGTACGCAAAGTGGTTTAAATTCGTTTGCAGGAGGTTTTGCCCCGGGAGGTCCTCCTGGTCAGACCATTGCAGGAGAAATACTTAACCAGATGCAGCAACACGGGCATTCTTATAGTGCTCCTGTTAACAGCCCCCATGCAGGTGCAGAGTTGAACTCAACAACAGGACAGGTAACACAACGTTAATAGGGATAAAAAAATGAAAAAATTATTGTCATTGAAAATAATATTGGTTTTTATATGCATGACTTCATTTGCCCATGCCAGGCCTATAGTTCATGTTTATGGTAATTCTATTGCTAAAGCAATCGGGTATTCTTTAAGCCATCAAAATTATAAAAAGATTAATGGTGTTAAAGTAAAAACTCAAAATATTGTTGATGAACTTAAAGCAAACGCACTAGATAAAGGTTTTAAGCTTAAATCTGTTTCTGTGTATAAGGTAATAAAGAATAAAAAAATCATAAATGTTGCAGGGTCTATAACACATATGGACAAGAAGTCGAATTTTGTTGAAACAAAATTTGATGCAGTTTGTAATTTAAAGAAAAAAAGATTAATTACCATTGATAATATAAAATTAAAAATTATCACAAGACCAAAGGCTATATCTTTTTTAGTTCCTGACGGAGCCATAGCTCTTAAAAATTTAAGAACTATGACCTTTAAAGCGGCAATGGAGCAGGTAAGGGCTGTTTCAAAAGAAATAGGTAATTTTGATACTGAAATGGATTTAGAACCCCAAAAGTATGTTTTTATAAGCTTTATTCTGGGTAAAATAAATAAAACAGATAAAATAATCCCTGTCATGTCTGATTTTCCCTATTCTGATAAAGGGTCAAGGGGTAAGTTGATCAGGACAAAAGATAAAGGGATTATAGCTTTTGTTAAGACTAAGTTCGCCTATAACAACCTCCAGCCAGAATATTTTACGGTTTTATGGAAAACAGATAAAAAATTTATCCCCATCTGCAGCTATAGTACCCATGGTCTTGTAAAAGAGATACAGACAGCATTGTCTTTAAAAGGGTATGATGTTGGAACTAAGGATGGGAAATTGAATAAAAAGACCAAAGATGCAATTGCAAAGTATGTAAAAGCGCAGAAATTTCATCTCAGTACAAAAATTTCCATTGCTCTTTTATGGTTTATGCAGCAGGAATCAAGTTTTGATATCCCTAAAATAGTTCAGGCAACCTTATTAAATATGGGTGAACAAATAGGTGTTGTTGATGGTAAAATTGGAGCGAAAACCAGAAAAGGGATAAAAAAATATCAGAGGTCATTGGGAGTCAAACCAGACGGAAAAATCACTCCGGAGCTGGTATATTTATTGCTCTACACTTCCAAAAATATTGATACATTGCATGCAATGGATACAATATTTATCAAACCGATTTTTTTGAAAACTTACCAGGATAAGAAATGGCCAAACCAAGTATAATTAAGGCATGATAGGAGTCTATGATGAAAAAAATTTTAAATATAATACTGCCGGCAATTGTGTTATTTCTGCTTGCAGGATGTAATACTCTTGGACCAATAGCAAATATGTCCGGGGGTAACAATACTAATGTCCAGAGTGTTGCCACAGATAATATATTGTCCATGCCAAAAAATGCTTCCAGGATCATTTTAGCAGTCAGTGGGAAAATAGCAGATACCAATAAAAATATTAAAAACGTGGTATTTGAATCTGAACCCCGTGTGAATTTACCCTATGCAGAATTATTTAATTTAAATAGAGCTGCTCTATTAGCATATAACGATCAGGCAGGGACTCTTCGGGCAGAATTGTTTTTTAATGACACTTTAGGTAGAACCTGTGCATTTTTAATCAATGCTTCTTATATAGTGAAAGACAAGAAGATTATGGTGCAAAAATGTAAAATCAGTGAAAAAGAGATGCCTGCAGAAAATTCTGTATGTTTTATTTTCCCTGCAAAGGAATATAAAAAATTAACAAAAGATACCATGCCCAAATCATTTTATGCATTATATGAATATGCTGCCAAACAGGCTGTAACTCCTAAAAAAGCTTTAAAATTCAAGGGCAAAAAAGAATGGGTCGTGATGACTTTTCTTATGGATCGTATCCCTGGGTCTGCTAAGATGGAATTGGAACTTAGTGATAAGCCGGGAGCTTCTGATAAGGGCTATGATGTTTTTAGCAGATACCTGATTTATAGTGGCTGGCGTGTAGGTGTGATAGCAGGAAACTTTTATCTTGCTGATCCTGATAGTACAAAACCATTGTATGCTAAGGTTTTTTGTAACTCAGGGGGCGGGCTTTTTGCGAGTCGAAAAATGATTGGTAGATATAAACTAAGATAAGATAGTTGATATTATAAATACCTGGTATTTAATTATGAGATATATATTCTTCTCTATGTGTTTTGTTCTATTGGTGCTATCGCCCTATGATCTGCAATCCCCATGTTTTGCTGAGAAAAATATAATCATAGACGGGAATAATAAACAGCAAAAACCTTTTAACGGATATCTGTATTTTATAGATCGCAATGGCAGGTATTTAAAAGCTATTGAACAAAAATTTGCTCCGGGGCAAAGTCCCCATGATCTTGGACTCTCTATTATTGAGGGTTTGATTAGAGGTCCTTCTTTAAAAGGTTTTAAAAGAACTCTTCCTAAAGAAGTAAAAATAAATGCTTTGTTTATTTTGGATAATGGACAGGCATTTATTGATTTTGATAAGAATATTCAGATTAGGGGTTATTCTGCACGCTCAGAAATGTTAATAGTATATTCAATTGTTAACTCTTTAATTTTAAATGTTGAGGAAATAAACAGGGTAAAAATTCTTATCCAGGGAGAGACTGCTCAAACGCTTTCAGGGCATATCAATCTTGACTGTTTTTATGAAGCAAATATGTTGATAATACAATGACTAGTAAAATAAAAATCGAAAAAATAAGGAATATTGGGATAATCGCACATATTGATGCGGGTAAAACAACTGTTACCGAGCGTATCTTATATTATACCGGTAAATCCCATAAACTTGGTGAAGTCCATAATGGGGAAGCTATTATGGATTGGATGGAGGATGAACAGAATCGGGGGATTACAATTACTTCTGCGGTAACTATATGTAAGTGGAAAGATAAGCAGATTCAGATTATTGATACTCCGGGACATGTTGATTTTACCATTGAGGTTGAGAGGGCATTAAGAGTTTTAGATGGAGCAGTGGGGGTGTTCTGTGCTGTGGGGGGAGTTGAACCACAATCTGAGACTGTATGGCGGCAGGCTGATAAATATTCTGTTCCAAGAATGGCTTTTATTAATAAAATGGATCGTACCGGAGCTGATTTTTTTAATGCTGTTGATATGATGAGAACCAAACTTCATGCAAAGCCTTTGATTATTCAGCTGCCTGTTGGTAAAGAAGATGCGTTTACCGGTGTCATTGATTTGATTGATATGAAGCAGATCCTGTGGGATGATGACACTCAGGGAGCAGAATTTAAAATCAATGAAATTGATTCTGATTTATTGGACCAGGCTTTAGAATATAGAGAAAATCTTTTGGAAGAAATATCAGAAGTTGATGATGATATAATGGAAAAATACCTTTCAGAAGAACCAATTATTGTAGAAGAACTCAGGCAAGCCATAAGAAAAGCAACTATTGCCAATAAACTCGTGCCTGTCCTTTGTGGAAGCGCACTCAGGAACAAAGGGGTTCAACCTTTGCTTGATGCTATTTCATATTTTCTGCCCAGCCCTGTTGATGTTGTTTCTGTGAGAGGTGAGGACCCCAGAACAGGAGAAATAATTGATTGCCCGGCAAGCAGAACAGCTCCTCTTGCGGCATTGATCTTTAAAGTGTCCATGATTGAAGGAAGGAAACTTTCATTTGTCAGAGTTTATAGTGGGAAGCTTGAAGCGGGAAAAGATGTGTATAACCCATCTTTAGGGATTAAAGAAAAACTTTCCAGAGTCCTTAAAATGCATGCCAACAAAAGAGAAAGATTAAATGAAGCCTATGCAGGTGATATAGTTGGAGTGGTGGGTCTGAAAAAATCTTCCACTGGTGATACTCTTTGTTCATCTAAAGATCAGGTTCTCCTTGAAAAAATGGAGTATGAGGACCCTGTAATTTCAATTGCCATTGAACCAAAAACCCATGCTGATCAGGAAAAACTTGAGTCTGTGCTTGAAAAATTTATGATTGAAGACCCAACCATTAAAGTCAGTAAAGATGATGAAACAGGGCAGACACTGCTTTCCGGTATGGGTGAGCTACATCTGGAAATTATTACAAGCAGGATGAAAAAAGAGTTTAAGACTGATGTGAATGTTGGTAACCCCCAGGTTGTTTATAGAGAAACAATCATTTCCTCCATTAAAGGTGAAGCTGAATTTGCAAAAGAGATTTCCGGCAAAGAGCATTATGCTGAAGTTAATTTGAATTTATTGCCAAAGGATCGCGGCTCTGGTTTTACTTTTCGATCAGACCTCCCAGATGGTAAATTAAAAGATAATTTTTTATCAGCAATAGAAGAGGGTATAAAAGAGGCTCTGGGAAGTGGTCCTGTCAGAGGATACCCTGTTGTGGATATTGAAGTTGTTCTGGTTGATGCTATTGTTGATGAACATAAATCTTCAGAACTTGCTTTTTCGGTTTGCAGCTCAATGGCATGTCAGAACGCATTAAACAGTTCACGGGCTTATCTCCTTGAGCCGATTATGGATGTGCAATTGTTTATACCTGATTCTTTTGTTGGAGATGCGATTGGTGATTTAAATTCAAGGGGAGGCAAGGTCAATGCAATAGATTCAAAAGGTGGTATTCAGATTGTCAACGCTATTGCACCTCTTTCAAAAATGTTTGGCTATTCAACAGCATTACGATCAATAACTCAGGGAAGAGGCACTTTTACAATGAAGTTTTCAAGATTTGATAAAGTATAGGGTCTATTTTTCCATTAAAAAGATATGGGAAAATTATAAAGCAATTAAACAATAATATTTTAGGAGAGTTTAAATTAATGACTAAAAATGTAAAAATCGCCATAAAATTATTAGCAATTGTATTCTTAGCTGGGTGTCTATGCTATGGATGTTCGGGAAAATATGATGATGTAATTGATGTGAATAATGACTTTGTTGAGATTTTGAATGATTATTCTGCAAATCTTGAAAAAGCCGATAATGCAAAGGATGTCGCTGCTGCAATAAATGAAGTTGCTGAAAAAATGGAAAAGCTTGCCCCAAGGATGAAAAAGCTAAGTGAAAAATATCCTGACCTTAAAAATCAAAAAGATCTTCCTGAAGAATTGGTACAATCCCAGACCAAGGTCGAGCAGGTCAGTACAAGACTTGCCGGATCATTCATGACCCTTGTAAAATATGTTGGGAACCCCGAAGTAATGGCTGCACAGATGCGTCTGGGCAAAGCAATGCAATCTGCCAGTATGTAAGTAAAATCTAATTTTATAATTAATAGAAATAATATAAATAAAAAGGGGCTTTTCAAAAATAATGAAAAGCCCCTTTTTTTATTATCAATAAAAGGAATCAGGATTACATCTTTGTTCCTTCTGCATGACTCTGAAGTTTAACTTCAACTTTTTCTGTAAGAGATGCATAATATTTCCTAAGGATAACAAGAACTTCTTCACGTCCAAAGTGATCAACAATTTCTTCGTTGTTTGAAAGAGCATGGCGAAGTTTTGTACCGGAAAGAATAACTCTGTCTTCTTTACCGTGTGGGCAGGTTCTCATGGAAGCCATACCATCACATTTATGGCAATAGAAAGTCCAGTCAATTTTTAATGCTTCGCAGAGAAGAGCTTTGCCTTCTTCGGCAGGGTGAGGAATTGTATCAAAAATTTCCTGTGCTTCAAAAAGTGTATAAAAATCACCAACACCTGCATGGTCACGACCAATGATCATTCTGTTAACACCATAGTTCTGACGGAATGTTGCATGGAGAAGACCTTCTCTTGGTCCTGCATATCTCATGTCAAGTGGGTATCCGCCATTAACAACATGCTGTGGGACAAAATAATCCTGGATCAATCTGTCAATACATTCGATACGAACGTCTGCAGGAATATCACCTGGTTTTAAGTTACCAATAAGAGAATGGATAAGAACGCCATCACATACATCAAGAGCTATTTTGCAAAGATGCTCATGGGATCTGTGCATTGGGTTTCTAAGCTGCATTGAAGCAACATTTGCCCAGCCTCTTTCATCAAAAATGGCACGGGTTTCTGTTGGAGTAAGATAAACACCTTTAAATTTTTCCGGGAATTCACCTTCGGAAAGAACTTTTACAGGACCTGCAAGGCAATATTCTTTTCTTGCCATAACCATCTGAACACCAGGGTGATCTTCCATGGCAATTTTCCAGAATTGATCGTCAGCAGATTCTTCACCATGACCTTTATATACTTCTTCGCATTCCCATTTTTTTTCGTCTTCAGTCATTTCAAATTTCTCTTCAACTTTCATGGTAGCATAAACTTCACCACTTCGTTCAAGAGTAATCTCATCACCGACATTAATTGCATCAGCATCTTCTTTTGATGCATCAAGCATTACAGGAACTGGCCAGAACGTACCATCAGCTAGAAGGAAATCCGCGCAAACGCTTTTCCAGTCAGCTTTTGTCATAAAACCATTCAGAGGACTGAATCCGCCAATACCAAGCATGATTAAGTCACCCTTTACCTGGGATGAAATTTCAATTTTTTTAAGACCTGCTGCTTTTGTTTTTTCAGCTTCAAGTTCCGCGCCTTCAAGCTTGCAGATTACAAGACCTTTACCACCATGTGGTGCAACTAATTTAGACATATACTTCTCCTCATCTTTTTATATTAAAAAATAATAAATGTCTGTTCCAAACATTTATAAAAATTCATAAAAACAATCCTGTAAGGTTTAAATTTTATTGGGGAATTTGTCAAGAATTATTATCAATTTATACCTAATATTTCACTTATTTGATCCATATGGTTAAGATGAAAATCAGATTTTAAAGATGTGTTTTTAAATGCGGCAAAGTATGTGCCTGCATTTGCTGCTGCAAGTTGATCATATTCAGAATCACCAATAAAAAAAATCTCATCCGGCTTTAGATTAAAATGATTCATGATTTTTATCAATTGATCTGGTGCAGGCTTGGGAGATTCAACATCAGAAGCTGTAACAACAATTTCAAATTTGTCTTGCATATTATGGTCATGTAAAACTTTTTCCATGGTATTTGTTCTGTTTGTTGCAACGCCTCTTATATAACCATTGGTCTTGAGCCTGGATAAAAGTGCCAAAAGTCCTTGCTCCATATGCATATATTTTATGAATTTATCATAGCCAATATCTTGTATTACTTTTTTAACTTCGTCTATGTTGTCCTGTTCTGAGAAAAGATATTTCAAAGCAGAGTCAACAGTATACATGTGGACTTGTTTGAATTGCTTGTCAGTTAATACAGGCTTGCCAAAATTTTGAAGAATTTCATTATAAAAATTTCTATTTGCCTGGGCTGTATCAAACATTACCCCGTCACAATCAAATACAACTGCCTTAATACGTTTTATTTCCATTAGTTTGTTTTCTGTTTTGTTGTTTCCTGTCTGATAAATCCAAAAACGCGTATTGTAATATCAGGGCTGAATTTAGAGTCGGTTCGCAGATGTATTGATTCATAGTACCGCCCCGGTGTCTGCCTTATGTTTTGAATATGAACTTCATAGGTAACAGGTTGAGTCTCAGCATCTTTGTCATCAATCGCTCTGGTTTTTAATTCAACTTTGATATTATCGCCATTACTGAGAGTTGTGGAAAGTATTTTAAAATTATATTTTTCCAAGGGAGTTATTGTTACAACTCTATTTAGATTTTCATTGGCAGAGCCCTCTATACGCACGCTGCTTGATGATATGTCTGCTATTTTATCAACTTTGCCCCTGATTTTGAATTTGAGTTCTTTGTGTTCAGGATCATTGTTCTGGACACTTATTGTTTTTAAAATGGTTCGTCCGCCATAACCTTTGGTTTTTACGGAAATTACAATTGTTCCTTCCCCGGCACGGGGGATTTCTTTGTCATAGGAGACAGTGCTGCAGCCTCAGCCCGTCAGAACTCTTTGTATTATAAGAGGCTCATCTCCATTGTTTTTTATGATAAAGCTGTGTTTTATAATGGTCCCTTCAGGTACAGAGCCAAATTCAAAGTTGTCCTGGGGTGTTGATATGATAGGAGCTGCCCATGAACTGGTGGATAATAGACTAACAAATACAAATACCATAATAAATAAAAATATTTTTTTCATAATTTTCAATCCGATTTAAGTTTTATTCATACATGCTTTGAAGGTACAACTTTTTACCTCCTAAAACAAGTTATAATTTATAATATTGGTGTTTATCATTTCAAGTATTTTTTTTGAATATTTGATTTGATAATTTTTAAAATTTTCATGATCTCCATTGCCTCTTATGGATATAACCGGAACTGCACCCATAAGTGCATTGGTTAAAAATATATTTGAAAATGAGTAAAGTTCTTTGTAAAAGATTTTTCTATACTCAATTTCAAATTTTTTTTGTTTTAGTAAATTTATTACAGCATTTAATGTAACCCCTTTTAATACATGTTCGGATTTTGGAACAATTACTTTATTATCTTTGATAATCACGATATTACAGGTGTTGGTCTCTGAGATTGTCATGTCAGGATTTAATATTAAAGCTTCATCAAGGTTGTTTTGCCTGGCAAAAATACCTGCAAGGTAATAATAGAGATAATTTAAACTTTTATGATCAGAAACATGGCTATATCGTGGAAAAGGATATTGAATAAGCTCTATGCCCTGTTTTTTGTTGAGATATAGTCTGTGGATATACTCTTTTGCAAAAACAGCAAAGAAAAAAGGGAACTCACAATTTTTATTATTTTCAGCAGCTATTATTTTAACCGCAGCAGTTTTTGTATTTAAATTATTTGTTTTCAGGAGAGTTTTGATCACATCTTTAAAATTTATTTTTACAGGATTTTTATTAAAAAGTTGTTTTAAACCTTTATTGAGTCTTTTTAAATGCTCTTCAAGCCTCAGGATTTTTCCATTTTCAGCTCGCAATGTCTCAAACAAGCCTGCTCCATATTGAAATCCGGGACAGTCTATGGGGATACAGGCTTTATTTTTATCAATAATTTTCCCGTTTACCCATGCTTTTTCAGATTTGTTCCCAATAATATTAAGACTGTTTTTTTTTGGCGGGTCATAGTCAAGAGCATCCATAATGGTTTTCCCTTTATCAAGTGTTTCCTGATATTCTTTTTCAGGATCAGAATCAAAGACAATGCCGCCACCAACAGAAAAACATAGTTTCTCATCAAAAACAGTTGCAGTCCTGATTGCAATTGATAAGTCCATGGTATCATGGAAACTTAAATATCCGATTGATCCTGTGTATACATGGCGCTGCACTGGTTCGAGTTCATCAATGATTTGCATTGATCTTATTTTCGGGCATCCGGTAATGGAGCCTCCCGGGAAGCATGCCTTTAAAAAATCTATTGAAGTTTTATCCTGCAGAAGAGTCCCTTTAACAATGGAAACAAGATGGAATACATTATCATAGGGCTCAAGTTTTTTATGGTTTTTGACAATAATAGACCCTGGGTCTGATACCTTGGAAAGGTCATTACGCATGAGGTCCACAATCATTGTAAGCTCGGCATCGTCTTTTTTACTATTTTTCAGTATATTTGCATTGTCTGTATCTTGTTTTTTTGTAGTGCCCCTGGCAATTGTTCCTTTGATTGGTCTTGTCTCAATTTTATTGTATTCTCTTTTTATAAATCTTTCAGGAGAAGTAGATAGTATTTGATGGTTTCCTGCATTGATAAAGGCAAAAAAAGAAGCTGGATTTTTTTTATAAAGCTTTGTAAAAAGATTAAAAGCATTACCTTTAAACTCAGTTTCAAAGCGCTGGGATAAGTTTGCCTGGTAGATGTCCCCTTCTTTAAGATATTTTATTACCTGTTTTACCTTTGCAATATATTCTTTTTTGGAAAAGCTTGATTTAAGATTGGATTGGCTAATATCATTCTGGTTATGATTTGAGTTTTTTACTGCAGATGAGGGGTCCTGACCAATTTTTTTGTGGAAAAAGTTTTGGATTTTACTAATATGAGTAACAGAACTATTTTCAAAACAAGGTATGAAAAGATCAGTGTTTTTTGTATTTTTATCACGGATCAGTATTGCCGAAGGAGCATAGAGGCATATATCAGGGAGGTTATTCCCGATACAGGTTTGAGGCAATTTTTCAATATTGTTTTTTAAGTCATAGGAAAAATATCCGAAAAGTCCGGAAATTATGGGGAATGAACTATAAAGATTATTAAGGCTGTCATTTAACTTGCCATGGTTTAAAAGCGTGAAATGATTGAGGATTTCTCCAACTATATCAAAGGGATTTCCATTGATCCCATAGGATTTGTTTTTAATGGAAAGTTTGAGGTCGTTATTTGTTCCTGTAAGCGAAAGCCAGGGTTTTATACCAAGGATGTGATATTTTGAACAATCTAAATTGCCTCCGCTTAGTAACAGGGTCGTACCCATGTCATTGGCAAATTTTTCTGCAATGTTGATAAAGGAACAGTCTAAGTCTATTGTTTCCCTGTGAACAGATTTAAGAGTCGGGAAATTTTTTATTTTGATCTGAACCATAAAATAATATTTTATGAAAGAAACGGATTGATCTGTTTTTCCCTTCCAATCGATGTTTCAGGACCGTGCCCTGGATATACGATTGTGTCATCATCAAGTGTTAAAAGTTTTGTTTTAATACTTGAAATAAGAGTGTCATAATCACCACCAGGCAGATCAGTTCTCCCGATGGAGCCTGCAAACAGAGTATCTCCTGCAATCAGGATTTTATCTGTTAAAAGGCAGATCCCGCCCTTTGAATGACCAGGAGTATGGATAACTTTTAAAGTTATATTCCCAAATTTAATTTCATCATTATCAGACAGAGTGATATCTGCACCGGGCGAATTTTCCATGGAAAGTCCAAAAGAAGCAGCATGCAGAGAAAGTTCTGATAACATTGGCTCATCATCAGCATGTATCATGAGTTTGGCATTTGTAGCTTCTTTAAGTTCCTTATTGGCTCCCACATGGTCAAAATGTCCATGGGTGTTAATTATATATTTTACTGTGAGTTTATCCTGGGCAAGGGTCATTAATATTCTGTCTGCCTCATCTCCCGGATCTATTACAACAGCTTCTTTTGTATCTTCACATCCGAGTATATAACAATTTGCCATGATGGGGCCTACTTCAAGTGTTCTGATAATCAAAATAGTTCTCCTGACTTTAATTAATATTTTTTGATACTTTTATTTTATCCAGCACGCCATTGATAAATGCAGCAGATTCTTTAGCACCAAATTTTTTTCCAATCTCCACAGCTTCATTTATTGTTACTTTTGATGGAATATCAGAGCATTTTAAAAGTTCAAATGCTCCTATGCGCAAGATGTTTTTATCAACTGAGGACATTCTTGTAAGTTTCCAGTTCTGAGAACAGTCATTTATAATAGAATCAAGTTCAGACCTGTAATCTATGACTCCATTAACAAGCAGTAAAAAAAAGGGCTTTGTCTCATGGGTGATTTTGTCTTCAAAGTTTTTACAAAAAAGATCAAGAAGATCCTGGTTCTGGTTTTCATTTTCTTCTTTGTTTTTTTCAGACATGTTTGTCTCTAAATAAAAAAGTGCCTGCAATGCTAATTCTCGTGATTTTCTTCGGTATCCCACTGTTTTTAATTACTCTTATTACTAAGTATTAAATACTTGTTGATAAATTTGCCATTTCAATGGCTGCAAGTGCTGAGTCAAAGCCTTTGTTTCCTGCTTTTGTACCTGCTCGTTCAATTGCCTGTTCAATACTTTCTGTTGTCAGAATACCAAAAATAACAGGTAAACCTGCATCAAGGCTCACGCTTGCAATTCCTTTGGAAACTTCTGCACATACATAATCATAGTGAGAAGTTGCGCCTCTGATGACAGCTCCAAGGCAGATAATTGCATCATATTTGCCTGTGGCAGCCATTTTTTTGGCAATCAGCGGGATTTCAAAAGCTCCGGGGACCTTAACAAGAGTGATATCGTTGTCATCAGCACCACTTCTGATCAGGGCATCAATTGCTCCTGATATAAGTTTTTCAGTTATAAAATCGTTGAATCTTCCTGCAATGATTCCAAATTTTTTACCTTCTGCCTTTAAACCTGCTTCAATGATTTGTGGCATTTTGTATCCTCATTATTTTAGTTAAATAAAATTAATCTGATATATGAAAAGTATGACCCATTCTGAGTTCTTTACATTTTAAGTATCCAATATTATATTCATTGGGTTTAATCTCAATGGGTACCTGCTCTGTAATGCTTAGCCCGTAACCTTCAAGCCCAACCATTTTTTTTGGGTTGTTGGTTAAAAGTCTCATCTTTTTAACACCTATATCTGCCAGTATTTGAGCTCCGACTCCATAATCTCTCATATCATCTTTAAAACCTAATTTTCTGTTTGCCTCAACCGTATCATAACCTTGTCTCTGGTATTCATAGGCTTTAAGTTTATTGACAAGACCAATACCCCTGCCTTCCTGGCGTAAATAAAGTATAACGCCTGCACCTTCTTTATCTATGATCTCCATGGATTTATGAAGCTGATCTGCACAATCACAGCGTAAAGATCCGAAAATATCCCCGGTCATGCATTCAGAATGTACCCGTACAAGTATTGCTTTTTCAGAATCAATTTCTCCTTTTACAAGGGCAATATGGGTAAGGGCGTCAATATCATTTTCATAGGCAATTATTTTAAAGTCACCGCCGAATTTTGTAGGGATTTCAGTCTGAGCAGCTCTTCTGACAAAGGATTCGGTTCTGAGTCGGTACTCCACAAGATCTGCCACAGTGCAGATGCCGATATTGTGTTTTTTTGCAAATTTTTCCAGGGAAGGCATCCTTGCCATGGTGCCGTCATCATCCATTATTTCACAAATAACACCAGCAGGTTTAAGCCCTGCAAGGCGGGCAAGATCAACAGAGCCTTCAGTTTGCCCGATTCTGATCATAACTCCGCCGTCCCTTGCTCTTAATGGGAAAACATGACCTGGCATGACAAGATCCGAAGGTTTTGCATCATCAGCTACAGCTGTTAAAATTGTATGGGCTCTATCAGCAGCCGAAATACCTGTGGTTACACCTTTTTTTGCTTCAATGGAAATGGTAAACCCTGTTTCAAATTGCGAAGTATTGTCTTCAACCATCATGGGCAGCCCAAGCTTATCAAGTTTTTCTCCGGTCATGGAAAGGCATATAAGGCCTCGACCATATTTTGCCATGAAATTTATGGCTTCAGGGGTAACAGCCTCGGCAGCCATTGTCAGGTCGCCTTCATTCTCCCTGTCTTCATCATCGACAAGAATTACCATTTTACCGTTTTTGATTTCTTTAATAGCTTGTTCAATTGTTAAGTGCGGCATATGATTTAAATATCCTTAATTATTTTTATAAAAATCCGTTTTTTGCTAAAAGCCCAAGACTGATATCTTTGTGGGCATTATCATTGGTCCTGTTTAAAAATTTTTCCACATATTTTCCCAGCATGTCAGTTTCAATGTTAACCTCATCTCCTGCATTTTTTTGTTCAATTGTTGTCATCTTTGCTGTATGTGGGATGACACTTATCTCAAAATTAGTATTTGAGCATTTGTTAATAGTAAGACTTATTCCATCAATTGCAACCGATCCTTTTTCAATCATCTGGCTTGCAAGTTCCGGTGGTACATTAATTGTGATTATCCAGGCATTGCTTTTTTTAATTTTTGAAGCGATTGTGCCTGTCCCATCAATATGCCCTGACACAAGGTGCCCATCTAATCTGTCTGACAGCCTTAAAGCACGCTCAATATTTACTTTGGAACCGACCGGAGTTTTTTTAAATGTTGTTCGTTGAATTGTTTCCGGTGCCATATCAACCTTAAATAAATTTTTATTAAGGCTGACAGCAGTAAGGCATGCGCCATTGACTGCTATGGAGTCCCCGATTTTTGTGCCGGAAAGGTTAATATCGGTTTTAATTGTGAGAATAGCACCTTGATCCATTGGGTCAATCTTTTTTATTATACCTGATCCTTCAATTATTCCGGTAAACAAATTCAAGACCTCCTGCAATTTGGCAAATTATGATTTGATATGTTCATTTTATTTGATATATCCCTGAATAAGTATATCCTGTCCAAATTGTGAAACATCTATATCAATAAGGTTTATTGCGTCTTTCATAAGTTTGGGACCCTTACCGCTGCAAATCGAAATACCATCACTGCCTCCATAAATCTTGGGGGCAATAAAAAAAAGAGCTTTGTTAATAAGTTTTGCCTGTAAAAAAGAACTTATTACATTGCTGCCTCCTTCCACAAGTAAGCTTACTATATCTAATTGTCCAAGTTTTTCAAGGAGGAATAACAGATTAAAATTATTATTCTTATTGTATGGGACTTCAATGATTTTTACTCCCATATCTTTTAGTGGCATTTTTTTTGATTCCCGGGTGTTTTCTGCAACGGCAATTATAGTTGTGGCATTGGATTTTTGAGTTAATAATTTTGCATTTAAATCAATGGAAAGTTGAGGGTCAAGAATTATTCTTGTGGGATCCTTTGAAGCAAAATTATTGATTCTGGAAGTAAGAGAAGGATTGTCAGCACGTAAGGTTCCCGCACCAATTAAAATTGCATTATTTTCATGCCTTAATCTATGCACATATTCCCGGGAGGATTCATTGGTGATCCATTTGGAATCAAAAGCTGATGTGGCAATCCTGCCATCAATTGTTGAAGCGCATTTGAGGGTTACAAAAGGTTTTTTATCATTACATACATACCAGGCAAAATCTTCAATAAGTGTCTTTGCCTCTTTATTAAGCACGCTCATTTCAACATCAATATTATTATCTTTTAGATATAGTATCCCATTACCGCTAACATTTGGGTTTGGATCTTTGCATCCTATTACAACTCTTTTAATGCCTGAATTAATTATTTTTTCAGTACACGGAGGGGTTTTCCCATGATGGTTGCAGGGCTCTAACGTGACATAAATAGTACTGTTTTTTGAATTGTCTCCTGCATCATTTATTGCTTCAACTTCGGCATGGGCAAGACCTGCACCTTTATGCCATCCTTTACCAACAATAACATCATTTTTTACGACAACAGCACCAACAGCAGGATTGGGAGATGTGAGACCTTTACCTTTGTATGCCAATGATAGGGCTTGTTCCATATATTTTTTGTCATTCTTCATATGTATAGATTGAATGGCAGGCAAGAATAATTAATGTTAATGATTGCTATGCCCTTTGTCAGCCCCCTTATGGAGAATAATTGTTTTCAACTCCTGAACAAAATCATCAACATCTTTAAATTCTCTATAAACAGAAGCAAACCTTACATAAGCCACGTCATCTAATTTATGAAGTTTTTCCATGATTTTTTCGCCAATTAGTTTGGAAGGCACTTCTTTTTCATTGTTTTCCCTTAATTCACGCTGGATTTCTTCCACAAGTCCTTCGATCTGATCTATACTGATTGCCCTTTTTTCACATGCTTTTTTTACACCGGACAGGATTTTATTGCGATTAAATTCTTCCCTGTTATTATCTTTTTTAATGACCATTACAGGGATATCCTCAACCCTTTCAAATGTAGTAAACCTTTTTAAACATTCAAGACATTCTCTTCGTCTTCTTACTTCGGATTTGGTTTTATCCTGGCGTGAATCTACAACCCGAGTATTAGGTTCGCCGCAATAAGGACATTCCAACTTAATACCTCCTGTTGATATTTAAGGTTGAATAAGGGTAATCCCTGCTTCTTTTAGCATCTCTTCTCCCAGGGGATCATTATACCCGTCTTTAAAATAAATTTTTACAATGCCGGCATTAATGAGCATTTTTGCACAGATTGAGCAGGGCTGGTTAGTACAATAAAGAGTTGCGCCTTTAACAACAATGCCATGGTTGGCTGCCTGGATAATTGCATTTTGTTCAGCATGGACTCCACGGCATAACTCATGTTTTTCTCCTGAAGGCACCTTTAGTTTATCTCTTAAACAGCCTGTCTCGGCACAATGGGCAATTCCTGAAGGTGCACCATTATACCCACTTGTCAGAATCCTTTTGTCTTTTACAAGGATAGCACCTACTTTACGCCTTATGCAGGTTGAACGTGTTGCAACAAGATCTGTTATTCCCATGAAATATTCATGCCAGGATGGTCTTGAAATTAGATCTTTGTTCATAGGTCTTAGTCCTTTATATAAAGGGGAAACTTTTTACAAAGTTCCTGCATTTTAGCTGCTGTTGACTCTATATCTGAAGGATCATCTATTATATCGGAAATTGAGTTTGCAATGATTTCCATTTCTTTTGTGCCCATTCCCCTTGATGTTACAAGTGAGGTTCCTATGCGTATTCCGCTTGTAATAAAAGGACTCCTTGTCTCGTTGGGGACAGTGTTTTTATTTACCGTAATATTGGCAGCCCCGAGTCTTTCATCAGCTTCTTTACCTGAAATATTTTTATTTGTAAGGTCAGCAAGCATGAGATGATTATCTGTGCCTCCTGTGACAAGTTTAATCCCTCTTTTGGTCAATGTGTCAGCCAGGGCAGTTGCATTGTTTATTACCTGGACTTGATAATCTTTAAAAGATTGGGATAAAGCCTCTTTAAATGCTACGGCTTTTGCAGCTATTACGTGCATCAGAGGGCCTCCCTGAATACCAGGGAATATATTGCTTGAGATCTTTTGACCAAATTCTGCCGATGATAAGATTAATCCGCCTCGTGGTCCCCTGAGGGTTTTATGGGTTGTGGAAGTTATAATGTCTGCATAGGGCACAGGGGAAGGGTGGACACCCCCTGCAACAAGACCTGCAATATGTGCCATATCAACCATGAATAAAGCACCTATTGATTTTGCAATTTCAGAAAAACCTTTAAAATCAATTATTCTTGGATATGCACTTGCACCTGCAAGAATCATTTTAGGTTTATGTTTTTCTGCAAGTTCTGCAACTTCTTCTAAATCAATTTTTTCTGTTTTGGAAGATAATCCGTAATGTACAAAATTAAAAAGTTTACCTGAAAAACTTACTTTACTGCCATGGCTTAAATGTCCTCCATGGGATAGATCCATAGCAAGTACAGTGTCTCCTGGTTTGAGAAGTGCAAAATACACAGCCATATTTGCCTGGGACCCGGAATGGGGCTGAACATTGGCATATTCTGTACCGAAAAGTTGTTTTGCACGCTCTATTGCAAGCTCTTCAGCTTTATCAACATTAACGCATCCCCCATAATAGCGTTTTGAAGGATAGCCTTCGGCATATTTATTTGTAAGAACAGAACCCTGAGCTTCCATAACTGCTTGGCTTGCAGTGTTTTCTGAAGCAATAAGGTTAATGCCGAATTCTTGTCTTTTTTCCTCAGCAATGATTATTTTTTTGATCTCAGGATCAATAGTGTCAAGGGTATTCATCTTTATTTTCCTAAATTTGTCTAAACTAATATTTGTTTTTAAGTTATAGGGCAGAAATTTAACTGATCAGGATGTACAATGGTCTAAGAAAGGGCTTTAGAGTTCCATGGACTGAATGCGTTCCAGATGTCTTCCACCTTCAAAGGAAGTCTCAAGCCATGTTTTAACAATTTCAAATGCAAGTATATCTCCTAGAACACGCCCTCCCATCACAAGGATATTAGAATCATTATGTAATCTACTCATGCGGGCAGAAAATATATCACTGCATAAAGCAGCTCTGACTCCAGGGAAACGATTGGCAGTCATGGACATACCAAGCCCTGTTCCACATAAGAGTATACCTTTGTTAAATTCTTTTTGTGATACAGCCCTGGCAACTTTTTTACCGAATTCAACATAGTTAACAGAGTCTTCACTTGCAGTGCCTACATCTGTTACTTTTAAACCATATTCCAAAAGGAAATTTTTTATTTTTTCCTTTAGCTCAAAGGCTGCATGATCACTCCCAATTACAATGGATTGTTCATTGTTCACTTAATTTACCTTTGTTTTAAGAGTTTGCTTTAATATAATCAATAGCATCCTGTACAGTTAATAGTTTTTCAGCATCCTCGTCTTCAATGTCAATATTAAAGACTTCTTCCATCGACATTACAAGTTCAATTATTGCAAGGGAATCAGCACCAAGGTCTCCTATTAGAGAAGCCTCCGGGATTACATCTTCAATATCGATATTGTTTAGTTTTTCTGCTATTACTTTTTTAACCTTTGCTTCAACACTCATTGGTCAGGTCAGTCTCCTTAAAATCATTCATCATCTTCTTCATCTATATCCTGTTTTATCACTTGCTTCCCCTTATATGTCCCGCATTCAGGACATGCAGTGTGTGGAAGTTTTGGTTCCTGACATTCAGGGCAAAGCACAATAGTTGGTGCTGCAACTTTTTGATGAGTACGTCTTTTTCTGCCCCTGCTTTTTGAAGATTTCTGTTTTGGTACAGCCATTTATTTTTCTCCTAGCCATTATTTTTTGTGTTACATAAATTATTAATTACCTTTAATAAAACGTATACTTTTAACTCAATTGGAAATAAAAGTCAAGAATTTAACTCCGCCCTAAATCCACCGCCTAATTTATTTTCACTGCCCCAAGCTCAAATTATGGATT
>CAZTEM010000051.1:0-22978 GCA_964612755.1 uncultured Desulfobacterales bacterium
ACTTAGGAGAAATATCATGTCAAACCATCTTGCAGATTTATCTTCATATCTTGATCAATATTCAAATCAGAATATAAATGATAATGAATTGACCAAAACCATGATGCTGCAGAAAAGCGCGGTTACAAAATCGGAAAACGTAAGCTCTGATCTTACTATAAAAACTTCTGAAGGTGATATTGTTAAACTCTCGGCTCAGTCTTTTTATGATTTTAAATCCTTATTGTATGATAAAAAAGGTCAGGTATATTCAGATGCAGGAACGATTACAAACAGAATAAGCTACAGGGAAATGACCTTAAAATCAGGTCAAAGTTTCACCTTTAGTGTTTCTGGCAACCTTAATGAAAAAGAACTTAAAGATATTGAAAAGATTGTGGGTCAGATTGACGATATTGTGCACCAGATGAAAAAAGGGGATATGGACAAAGCTGTTGAAAAAGCATTATCCATGGGTGGATATGATAGTATTTCAGGATTTTCAGCCAACTTAAGTGTTAAAAAATCCTATTCCATGATTGCAGAAAGGGTACAGCAAAGCATTGCCGCAACTGAACAAAATTTAATGAAAAAAATCAATGAGCCCATTGAACAATTGGTTGATCATCATTTTAATGATTTTTTAAAAGAGCAGGATAAAGTATTTGACCCGATTAAAGCTTTTTTAGAACAGCTTCAACTAAGCTGATGTGGTTATTTTCAAGATTTGATGTCATTGTCCTGCCAAAGTGTTTGCCATTTTCTCCAAATATTATATGGGGTCCAAGGGGTCTTGGATTATCTGAAAATTTTTTAGTAATTTCTTTTACTTTAGCCCACCAGATTTCAGCCTGGTCTGTTTTATCAGAATAATAAACAAGTTCAAACCCTGCCTTTTGACATTTTTCAAGTAAAGATTCCCAGGTAATTAAAAAAGATATGTCATGGCTTGCTGCCCAGGGAACAGGAAATTCAAAAGGTTTAATTCCCAAATCTTTTTTTTTTACAATTTCATACAAAAGTAATTTTGCTTTTGGTTTTAAAACCCTGGCAAACTCATTAAAAACAAGGTCTTTTTCTTGAATGTTCATCAATGTGTGTTGAGACAGAACAGCATCATACATGCAATCCTGACCGGGAAGTTGCATAATTGTGCCCTGATTAAACTCAAGTAAATCTTTAAACTTATTTTTTTTATCTGTTAAACCGGTTAAAATTTGTGCTGTTACAATAAATTCATCAACAATATCAATTCCTGTGACTTTTAATTTGAACTCTTTGGCAATAAGCCTGGATGAGCCGCCTATTCCACAGCCTGCATCAAGAATTTTATCGTCAGGCTTAAGCCCTGAATTTTTCATAAGCTCAATGGTTGCAAGATGTCCTCCTGTATGAAGCTGGTCAATGGTAGACAGGTCTTTTAATTCAAGGTTTTCCATGTCTTTGCCTGCCTGTTGAAGTGCTGAAACAATTTTATCCCCCAGCACCTTTCTTCTGCCTGCTCCATAATCAGGAAAATAGTGCTCGGCTATTTTTTCTTCCATACAGGATCCCGCCTCTCATTAAATGCCTCTAAGCCTTCTTTTGCATCTTGGGTTGATAAAAGAGATGCAAACATTTCACGCATATAATCTGAAGCTTTTTCATAGGGAAGATCAAATATGCCATGGATGCCTTGTTTAGCACTTTCCAGGGCAAGGGGACTTTTTAAGGCAAGTTTTTTTGCAAGTTCCATGGTTTTTTCTTCAAGCTCTTCATCAGGCACAACTTTGTTCACAACACCAAGTCTTTCCATTTCAGCTGCAGAATACATATCTCCTGTGAGTACCATTTCCAAAAGCTTTTTGCGGTTAACATGCCTTGATAGCGGCACAGCAGGTCCAATACAATTTAAGCCCACATTAATTGCAGTTGTGCCGAATTTTGAGCTCTCAGCTGCAATGGCAAGATCAGCTGCAAACACCAATCCTGCCCCATTTGCAATGGCAAATCCTTTGGCAGAGGCAATCACCGGTTTTTTCATTCTAAAAATAGTTTTTGTATGCATATCAAGCTGTTCTATTAATTCAAGGTATTGTTTATGGGTTTTTCCGGGGAATTGGTCCAGGGCAATACCTGTGGAAAAATGTTTCCCGTTTGCCTTGATCACAACAACATTGATACTATCATCATTATCCATTTCAAGAAGATATTGGTTTAAAAGCGCTGCAAATTCAGGAGTAAAAGTATTTTTTTCTTTTTCCCTGTTCAAAATAATAATACCTATATTATCAATTTGATCCTTTAAAACCGGTATTGTCTCTGCCATGGTTATGCCTCTTATTATAAGGTTATTAATGGTTTTATGATTGCAGTTCTTCCATATTCTCAAAAAAATCAAGGGATTCAGGATTTTTTAATGCATCCTTATTTTTAACTTCTTTACCCTCAATGACTTTTTTTACTGCCAGTTCAACTTTTTTCATATTCAAAGTATAAGGTATATCAGGCACGGCAATTATTTTTGCAGGCACATGTCTTGGAGATGCTGTTGCCCTGATATCATTTTTAATTTTCTTTATTAAATCATCATTAAGTTTAAAATTTTCAGCCATCTTAACAAAAAGAATTACACGGACATCATTATTAAATTTCTGCCCCACAACAACACTGTCTTCAATCTCTTTGATCTGATCTATTCTTCGGTAAATTTCTGCAGTACCAATTCTGACCCCGCCCGGATTTAATGTTGCATCAGACCTCCCATGCATTATTACACCGCCGTGTTCAGTGACCTCAACAAAATCACCATGGGTCCATATACCGGGATAACCTTCAAAATATGCAGCCTTGTATTTAACATCTCCCTCATCGTTCCAGAAATAGATGGGCATGGAAGGAAAAGGTGCAGCACATACAAGTTCACCCTCGCGTCCCACAATGGGTTTTCCGTCATCATCATAGGCAAAAACTTTCATGGCAAGACCACGGCATTGAAGCTCTCCTGAGTACACAGGACCAATTGGATTACCCAGAGCAAAACATCCGTTCAGATCAGAACCGCCGGAAATGGATGCAAGCTGAATATCTTTTTTTATTTCGTCATAAATAAACTCAAAATTTTCTTTGGAAAGAGGAGAACCAGTTGATAATAATGATTTCAAGGAAGAAAGGTCAAAAGATTTACCAGGTTTTACACCGGCATTTTTCAATGCTTCTATATAACCTGCGCTGGTGCCAAAGACCGTGAGTTTTTCTTGTTCAGCCATTTTCCACAAAGCATCAGGTCCCGGATGAAAAGGATTACCGTCAAAAAGCACAAGTGTTGCCCCAACGCTTAAAGCGCATGTGAGCCAGTTCCACATCATCCATCCACAGGTTGTAAAATAAAAAATTGTATCTTCTTGTTTAAGATCAGTATGCAAAACAAGTTCTTTTTTCTGGTGCAATAGTATTCCGCCTGCTCCCTGCACCATACACTTGGGAAGTCCTGTTGTACCGGATGAATACATAATATAAAGGGGATGATCAAAGGGTAATTGCTCAAATTCAATCTCTGTTGCAGATTCATCAATAAAATCCTTATAATGAACACCGTTTTTAAGATTGGATATATCAGGATTTTCGCTTGTATAGGGGATAACAACAACCTTTTCAATGGATGGAAGCTGATCAATTATACCATTAATTTTTCCAAGGCTGTCTAAGGGTTTGCCTTTAAAAAAATACCCGTCTGCTGTAAATAAAACCCTTGGTTTTGTCTGACCAAATCGATCCAGCACTCCTTTTATTCCAAAATCAGGGGAACAAGATGACCATGTAGCCCCAAGGCTTGTGGCTGCAAGCATTGCCATAATGGATTCAGGCATATTAGGAACAAATCCCACGACTCTGTCTCCTGGTTTTAAACCAAGTTTTCTCAATGAAGATGCTATTTTTGCAACTTCTGAATATAATTGGTTGTATGTAATTTCTCTTCGTACAGAATCTTCACCTCGGAATATTAATGCCTTGTTGTCATTTCTGTATCTTAAGAGATTTTCTGCAAAATTAAGCTTTGATCCTGTAAAAAACTTTGCCCCGGGCATCTTATCCTGATTTTCAATCACTTTATCATATTTTTTGGAGGCTTTTATATCAAGGAAATCCCATGCCATACTCCAGAAATCCTCAAGGTTTTCAACAGACCATTCATAAAGACCATCATAATCTGAAAAATTCTTGTTAAACTTTTCATTAACCTTTTGCATAAAGGCATACATATTTGAATTTTCAATTCTTTTTTTTGATGGTTCCCATAACAATTTTGCCATTTTCATCTCCTTTGATTATTAAAAATTCTAAGCATTCAGGTTATCTTGAATATTGTCTACTCATACAAAACAGCAAGGATAGTTGCCTGCCCGTTTTTTGCACAAATCTGATGCTTGGTTGTTGAAAGATAATATGCACTGTCACCCTCGTTTAAATCATAATTTTCATCACCTATAACAAGTTTTACAACACCCTCAAGAACATAGATAAATTCTTCCCCGTCATGCACGGAAAGATCTTTGTCAGGGTTCTCTTCAAGCTTTACAATCAACGCTTCCATGTGCCTTCCCTTAACTTCCGGTGCAAGGCTCATATAAGAATAAAGATTCTGGTTTGACTTGGATGATGCTTTGGATGACCGCGTTATTTTTTTTGCTTCATTTTTCCTGGTAATGGAATATAAACTTGAGCCCACACCGGAAACCACCCTGCCCACAGCGCTGTCCAGGGATTTTGAAAGTTTCATGATTGTTCCGAGCTGTGGCTGATCTACACCATCTTCAATTGCCTTGAGTCTTTTTATATCAAATCCTGTGAGTTGGGAAAGATCTTCAATGGAAATACCTTTTTGCTGTCTTAAGTTTTTAATGCGCTGACCTACACCATCAACATCCTTTTGCTCCCTGTTATCAATATCTCCGGTTAAATCTTCAAAATAATCAACATTAATATGGGGAGTTTTTTTATCTTTTTCCATTTCCATTTTATCTCCTTATAAAAAATATTATTCAGGATATTTCTGATCTGATTTTTCTTCAAGCTTTTCTTTTAATTTTTTAAGTCCGGGTCTTGCAAATTCCATGTGTCCGTCTTTAAGAGTCCTGCCGTTTATCATGGCTTCACTTCTCAATCTTTTACCCATGCTCTTTTCCATTTGTTTTCCAAGCCACAGCACCCTGTCAACATCCCAGCCGTGCTCAATTCCCATTTCATCAATCTGAACAAGGGTGTCTTCAAGACAGATAAGACCTACAAATCTTTCATCTTCATAATAATACTCGCCTGTTCCGCGAATGGGACGGTCGTCAAGAAAGTTTGCAGGCTGACCTCCAAGCCCGCCAAGTGTTGCTTCAAAATTTGTTATGCCTGCCTGGAGTGCTGCCAGAACAGATGCAGAAGCAACTCTTTTGGTTTCATGAAAATGGGCAATATGAACATCAGGATTGGGCATTGCATCAAGCACCATGGAAAAATATCTGTAAACATCAGCAGCCGAGGCACTGCCATCATGGTCTGCATGTTCAACATCATGGGCACCAATATCAAACCATCTTTTGGCAAATTCAACAGCATCTTTCATGTCTGTTGCACCGCCAATAGGGCTTCCCCATATTGTACTTACGGTTCCGCACATTTTTATTCCCGCATCATTACATTTTTTTATGCATTGTTCAGCTTCTGCCCAATAATTTGGCAAAGTTGTGCCTGAATTTGCAAAATGGTGCTCTTCTTCCGTGGACACCATCATTAAAATTCTGTCAGGACCAATCCCTTTTTCTTTTAAAGCAATTGCCCTGTCCACAGAAGGTTCCCTGATTGTTATGGCAGTAAAGCAAATATCATCATGGTTAATACCTCTTTTGGCACATTTATTTTTGAACCTGTCGCCCTTTACATAAGAAAGCAATTCTTCGGCATCGCTGAACTGGGGCATTGAATAAGGGTTCCCAAGGTTGGTAACTTCAATATCCCTGCATCCTGCAAAAATAAGTTCTTCAAGATAGGTTTTTTTAGCTTCTGTTGAGATAAAGCGTTCCTCATGCTGGAATCCGTCTCTGATAGTTATATCTCCAATAGTCACTTTTTTTGGCATTCTCGGGAAAATTTTCCACATATCATATTCAGTCATATTTCCTCCATGTCAAAATACTTTTTTAAAATATTTATATTAAAATTTAAAATTTCCAAAAGCAGGATCGCAAACAGGCTTAATATGGCTTACCTCAATTGCCATGGCAAGCCAGTCACGTATTTCACTGAATTTTAAAACCCTGTCATTTAGCAATCTTGATCCGCAAAAGAACGGATGGGCATCTTTTTCATATATATCAATTATTTTCTGCTTGAATTCCTGTTTTTCCTGTTCAGACATGGGATTTTTCATTGCGTTTCGTTTTGCTTCTTCAATGGAAAGAAGAACCCCGCCTGCACTCTGACCACTCATAACAGATGTCCTTGCACGCATGGTTGAAAATAAAAAATGGGGTTTGTATGCTCGTCCGCACATTCCATAATTTGCAGCTCCATTATCAGGTCCTATTACAACCTGTATTCTTGGAACCTGGGCACAGGCAACTGCTTTGACCATATCTGCACCGTATTTGCCAATGCCAGAATGTTCCGAGTCAGATCCGATCATAAACCCCGGAGAATTCTGGATAAAAACAAGGGGAATTTTTTCATTGGAACACCTTATAACCCATTCGGCAATTTTCTGGGCAGCTTCATGGAATATTATTCCAACCTGGTTTGATGCCACGATTCCAACAGGATAACCTTTTATCCTTATGGTACCTGTTATAATATTTGTTGCCTTGCCCACAGCATAATTTTTCTTATATTCATGGAAATGGCTGGTATCTGCCAGACATTTTATTATCTCTCTTGCATCAATACTCTGCTGGGTTGAGACTGGCAAAGCATCATAGATATTTTCCACAGGAACCAAAGGCTCTTCCACAGGATATTTGTGCAGATGAATTTTCTGGGGTTTTGCAAGGGCAAGTATTTCCCTTACTGTGGCAGTTGCATGTTCCTGGCTTTCACATAAATGATCAGCTCCTCCTGAAACCTGGGTATGCACCCTTGCACCGCCAAGGTCTTCTGCTGATATTACTTCCCCTGTTGCCATTTTAACCAATGGAGGCCCGCCTAAAAAAGAAAAAGATGATTTATCAATCATAATTGACTCACAAGCCATAAAAACTATATAGGCACCTCCGGCAGTATTACCGCCAGTGCTCATTGTTACCTGTTTTAATCCCCTAGAAGCCATTCTTGCCATATTATAAAAAATAGACCCGAAATGCTGGTCATCGGGAAATACATCTGCCTGCATGGGAAGAAATACCCCTCCTGAATCAGCAATATATATGCAGTTTAATCCGCAATTTTCTGCAATTGCCTGGGCACGCATATGTTTTTTAAGGGTAATGGGAAAATATGTGCCTGCCTTTACCCTTGAATCATTTGCCATGATCATTGTCCAATTGCCATGAACCTTGCCAATGCCCGTTACAATACCTCCGCACGGAACATCAGGAACTCCGGGATAATCCATACCAAATCCTGCGAGCAAAGAAAGTTCAAAAAATTGAGTCCCGGGATCAATAATCTCAGAAATAAGATCACGAACAGGACGCTTTTTCTTTTTGGCAAGCTTATCAACAGCTTTTTGTCCACCGGGCCATATTGCCTCATATTGACGTTGTTCAAGTTTTATTTCTTCATTAAGCCAATGCTGTCTATTATCTTCATTATTTTCCATAAAACTTATTTCCCCTTATAAACAGGTGAACGCTTTTCCTGAAAAGCCTTTAATCCTTCGACTCGATCTTGAGTGGGAATTGTAACTCTGTATGCATTGGATTCAATGGCAAGTCCTGTTGCAAGATCAGTCTCAATCCCTTTATTTATTGCATATTTTGCCTGCTCAACTGCAATGGGTCCTGTTTTATTTATCATTGCAGCATATTCCATACATTTATCAATAAGTTCTTCAGGTTTACATATTTTATTGGCAAGACCTATTTCCAATGCCTCTTTCGCATCTATCCGTCTGCCTGTAAAAATCATTTCCTTGGCTTTTGCAACTCCCACAATTCTTGGAAGCCTCTGGGTGCCGCCGCCGCCAGGGATAATTGCAAGTTTTGTTTCTGTAAGCCCCATTGTTGCATTATCTGACAATACTCTTAAATCAGATGCCAGGGCAAGTTCAGTACCCCCGCCCAGGGCAACACCATTAACTGCAGCAATCACAGGCTTTGGAAATTCTGCAACATCTGAAAGAACTCCTCGTATGGTTAAAATGAATTTTTTAACTTCATCTTGGGTCAAAGTTGCTCTTTCTTTTAAATCAGCGCCGGCGCAAAAGGCTTTTTCTCCTGCTCCCGTGATGATCAGACACCGCAAACTATTATTAAATTGAAGATTAAAAAGTTCATCTTTTAAAGCATATAAAAGATCAAAATTAAAAGAATTCATGGCTTTAACCCTGTTTAAATGCAGGATAACAGCATTGTTTTTTTCCTCTTTTAATATGAGTTTTTCCTGGGGCATGGGTTTTTCCTTAAATTAAAAAGTTAACAACCAATATATCTTGAGATAACAAGTCGTTGTACCTCAGATGTGCCTTCGCCTATTTCAAGGAGTTTTTGGTCCCGATAAAATCTTTCCACATCATATTCTTTCATGAGCCCGTATCCGCCATGGATCTGAACCGCATGATCCGCAACTCTGCCCATTACTTCCGAGCAATAGAGCTTAGCCATGGCAGCTTCCTTTTCAAAGGGTCTTTTCTTGTCTTTGAGCCAGCACGCCTTATATAAAAGGTTTCTTGCAAGTTCTATTTCCATGGCGCAATCTGCAAGCTTAAAAGCTATTGCCTGGAATTTTGAAATGGGCTGGTTAAATTGTTCCCTGTTTTTTGCATATTTTATTGCAAGATCATAGGCGCCCTGGGCTCCGCCAAGACCCATTGACCCAATGGATAATCTTCCGCCGTCCAGGGTTTTCAGCATCTGGTGAAAACCATCTCCAGGTTTCCCAAGAATATTTTCTTTGGGTACTTTTACATCATCAAAATAAAGCTCGCTTGTATTGGAAGCTCTCCACATCATTTTTTTATGCATGGGAACAGCCTTAAACCCGGGAGTGCCGCTTTCCACAAGAAAACATGAATATTCAGGTCGTCCATTATCTCTTTTGCCTGTAATTGCCTGGACAGTAACTCCTGCTGTCATATCGCATGCGGCATTGGTTATAAATATTTTTGAACCGTTAATAACCCATTGGTCGCCTTTTAAAACAGCTGTTGTTTTACTGCCTCCTGCATCAGATCCGGCAGTGGGTTCAGTAAGCCCGAATCCCCATAATGCTTCGCCACTGCATAATTTAGGAAGATATTTCTTTTTTTGTTCTTCCGTGCCAAAATAATAAATCGGGCCAATCCCAAGGGAATTGCCTGCTGCAATGGTTGCAGCCTGGGACCCATCAATCCTTGCGACTTCTTCAACTCCAATTATATATGAAATATAATCCATGCCCTGACCTTCGTATTCATCGGAAACAAACATACCAAAAAGCCCAATTTCTCCCATTTTACGGGTAAGTTCAGATGAGAATTCCTCTTTTTCGTCCAATTCCTGGGCAATGGGAGCTATTTCCTTTTGGGCAAACTTTCTTACTTCCTTGCGAATCATTTTTTGTTCTGTTGTAAGATCAAAATCCACCCTGGTCCTCCTTTGAGTATTGGTTAATCATTCTGGCATCAAATATTTCAAAAAGCTCTAAACTCCATGCCAGCCTTAGATCTAAATAAACTGATCGAGCGCTCAGTCTACTTTTCAATAATATATTTGAATCAAAGCCTTTGTCAAACACTTTTTAAAAATATTCAGAATAGTTAACACGATGTTTGACAATAAAATATTAAATCTATATTTTAAAAATAAAGTTTAAAGGTTGGCATTTGCCCAAATTAATATAATCAATCCGGATGATAAATGAATTTAGATTTAACATATAATATTTCTTTGGATATAATTAAAAAAGTTGTAATAGAATCAAAACATCCAGGGCCTTCTGCAACAGGATCATTTTTACCTGCGAGCGTAATTGCCCTTTTCAGCTTTGACAAAGAACCTGTTTTATTTTTTATAAAAAAGGCTGATGATAAAAAGTATGCATGGAGCGGACAAATGGCCTTTCCAGGTGGTCATAGCGACCCAGAGGACAATAACAGGCAGGATACTGCCTTAAGAGAACTTAAAGAAGAAATGGGAATCAGTAAAAATAATGTTAAAATACTTGGTTCCATTGGTCATTTTTCAACAATAAACAATAGAGAGATTGAAACTTTTATTGGTATCTGGAATCAAAAAGAAAAAATTATATTTGACCAATCTGAAATATCAAGGGTTATTCCCATACACTTGAGCTTTCTTATTGATCTTCATATTAAACAAGGATTTAATAAAGGCAGACCTGATATTTTTGATTTGACTTATCCTTTTGAGGATGTTGTGATCTGGGGAGTTACCGCTAAAATGATATTCCATCTCATAGAATTGATATTAAATGAAATTAAAAATTCTGCCCTCTCTTAATAAGTTTTATCAAAATTTTTATCATTACAAACAAAGCCAGCAAGCCAAGACATATTGGAAGCCACACATAATCTGAAAACAAATGGTTAAAAAGAGCTACTTTTATGCCGACAATTGCAAAAACAAGAGAAATCGTACAAATTATGATAAAAATCCAACACAATAAATTTGAGTCATACCATGGTATGATTGGTTTTCTAAAAAAAGGACTCTGATCTAATTTCATTTTATTATCTTCTTTTTCAATTGACAAACACAATATATAGTTTTTTTTCTTGACATGCCACAACATATAGCATATATTATTAATAACTGCGTGTTTGAAACAACTACAGTGCTCAATTTAAATCAAATTAATGGAGATTTCAAGGATGTTTGAAAAGATAAAAAAGCGTAACGGGAAAATTGTTGAATTTGATTCGTCTAAAATCACTGATGCTATTGCAAAATCCGGAGAAGCCACAGAAGAATTTGAGCAAAGAGAAGCACAAAAACTCACACTTAAAGTTATTACCCTGGCAAGGGATTTACGTTTAGGTCCAATACCTGATGTGGAGGAAATTCAGGATATAGTTGAAAGAGTACTTCTTGATTCACCTTTTTATAAAACAGCTAAAGCTTATATAATATATAGGGAGCAGCATAACCAGCTTAGAAAAATTACAGTTAAAGAAAATGTTAATCTCATGGAAAAATATATCCGGCAGATGGACTGGAAAGTTAAAGAAAACAGCAATATGAGTTATTCCCTTCAAGGGCTTAATAATTATATTTCTTCGGATATTACAGCAGAATACTGGCTCAATAAAGTTTACCCGCCTGAAATACGAGAAGCGCACTATAATGGTGATCTTCATATACATGATTTAAGCCTTTTGTCTGTATATTGCGTGGGATGGGACCTGCAGGATTTATTGATACAGGGATTTAAAGGCGTTTCAGGTAAAGTTGAAAGTGCTCCCCCAAAGCATTTCAGAAGTGCCCTTGGTCAAATCGTAAATTTCTTTTATACTCTCCAGGGCGAAGCAGCAGGTGCCCAGGCAATGTCTAATTTTGATACACTTCTTGCTCCTTTTATAAGGTATGACAACCTGGATTATGCCCAGGTCAAGCAAGCTCTCCAGGAATTTGTTTTTAATATTAATATACCCACAAGAGTCGGTTTCCAGACACCTTTTACCAATATAACCATGGATCTTGTTGTGCCTTCCACCTTAAAAGATTCTCCTATCATCATTGGGGGCAAATATCTGGAAGAAACATATTCTGATTTCTCCAGGGAAATGGATGTAATCAATAGTGCTTTTGCAGAAGTCATGATGGAAGGAGATGCCAAGGGACGGGTTTTTACATTTCCAATACCAACTTATAATATCACAGAAGATTTTGACTGGGACAATCCAAACCTTGAAAATATATGGAAGATGACTGGCAAGTACGGGATCCCATATTTTTCCAATTTTGTAAATTCAGACATGTCACCTGACGATGCAAGATCAATGTGCTGCAGGCTACGGCTTGACAATAGAGTGCTCAGAAAAAGAGGCGGCGGACTTTTTGGCGCAAACCCCTTAACCGGCTCAATTGGTGTTGTAACTTTAAATATGCCGAGGATAGGGTATCTTGCCAAGGATGAAAATGATTTTTTTAAAAGGCTCGATGAATTAATTAGGCTTTCAGCCGACTCTCTTGTTATTAAAAGGAAAATTCTTGAGCAATTCACTGAAAACAATCTTTACCCCTATTCAAAATTCTACTTAAGGCAGATAAAAGAAAATACCGGTTATTATTGGAAAAATCACTTTTCCACAATTGGGGTTCTTGGTATGAACGAGGCATGCCAGAATTTTATGAATGAAAACATTGCATCAAAGAACGGACAGACATTTTCCATTAAAGTCATGGATCATATCAGGAAAAAAATTGAAGATCTGCAATTAACCACAGATGAGATATTCAACCTTGAAGCAACTCCGGCAGAAGGGACAACCTATCGTTTTGCAAAATCAGATAAAGATAGATTTTCTGACATATTGTGCGCCAATGAAAAAGAATATATTCAAGGCAGAGACCCTTTTTACACAAACTCCACTCATTTACCGGTTAATTTCACAGATGATCTGTTTGAGGCTCTTGAGCTCCAGGATGATCTTCAGACAAAATATACCGGTGGTACTGTTTTACATCTCTTTGTGGGAGAAGAAGTAAAAGATATCAAGAATGTTAAAAATATTGTAAATAAAGTTGCCAATAAATTTAAACTTCCATATTTTACAATTACCCCGACCTTTAGTGTCTGCCCTTCCCATGGGTATATTACAGGAGAGCATACAAAATGCGACCAATGTGGAAGTGATACAGAAGTATATTCAAGGGTTGTAGGTTATTTGCGACCTGTAAACCAATGGAATGATGGCAAGCAGACTGAATTTTGCATGCGAAAGACATATAAGCCCAAAACTGCATAAAAGGTAAAAGCATGAAATTAGGCGGTCTGCAAAAACACACCCTGATTGATTTTCCAGGGAATATTGCCTGTACTGTATTTACGGTTGGGTGTAATTTTAAATGCCCTTTTTGCCACAATCCTGAACTTGTTATACCCTCTTCTACCACCATGGAAGAGGGTAATATTGATACAAAAAAATTTTTTGAGTTTCTGAAAACCAGAAAAGGATTATTGGACGGTGTAGTTATTACAGGCGGAGAACCCTGCATACAACCTGACCTTGTGGAATTTTGCATTAAAATCAAGGCAATGGGATTTAAAATCAAATTAGATACCAATGGGACAATGCCCCACACCCTGGAACTTCTTTTCCGGGATAAGCTTGTTGACTATGTTGCAATGGATATTAAATCCAGCCCTGCCCAATATTTTGCAGCTGCAGGAACAAAATTCAATTTAGATCTGATACCAAAAAGCATCAAACTCATAATGGACAATGCTCCTGATTATGAATTCAGGACAACATGTGTAAAATCACTAATCAATGAAAAAATTGTAAAAGATATCGGTAAAATGATAAACAATGCAAAACTCTATATTCTACAGCCCTGCACCAGAAGCACAGATGTATTAAATCCTGAATTTATTAAAAAACAAGATGGATTTTTTTCAAAAAAAGAGTTATCTTATTTAAAGGATATTGTTGAAAACTATGTTGATAAATGTGAATTAAGATAAAAAGAGACCCCATGACCCAGCAGACCCAGCACCTTGCCTGGACAGAAATAAACCTTCTTGCCATTAAACATAATGTTATGACTTTAAAAAAAAGAGTCGGCAAAGATGTTAAGCTGATGGCTGTTGTAAAGGCTGATGGCTATGGTCATGGTGCTGTGAAAATTGCCAGAGTGGCTTTGCAAAGCGGGGCAACATGGCTGGGTGTTGCAAGAATTTCAGAAGCAATAAAACTGAGAAAGCACAAAATTGATTCTCCTATACTGGTCTTTGGCAGTGTCAGCGCTGGTGATGTTGCAACCCTTGCAAAACACCAATTGTCAATTACAATTCACACATTAAAAGCAGCTGAAGAAATATCCCTGGAAGCATTAAGGCAGGCTGTCTTTATAAAGGCCCACGTAAAAATTGATACAGGCATGGGCAGAACAGGCTTACTCCCGGATCACCTCCGGGCAACGCCCTCATTAAACAACGCTGCCACAAAAGAAATCAAAGCGATGGCAAACCTTGATAATCTTGAAATTGAAGGGATTTATACCCATCTTGCTTCTGCTGACTTTAAAGATAAAACATTTACAAATTATCAACTTGAAAATTTTAATCTTTTACTTGAAGAACTCATGCAAAACGGTGTTAGAATAGATATCTGCCATGCTGCAAATAGTGCAGGCATAATTGATATGCCTCAACAGACAAGCTATGACTTAGTCAGGGCAGGAATTTCCATATATGGACTTTATCCATCCAATGAAGTTTATAAACCCAATGCTGTGCTTAGACCTGCCATGTCTTTAAAAGCCATAATCACATCTGTCAAAGAAGTCCCCCAGGGATTTACAATCAGCTATGGCATGACATATACAACCCAGATTAGAACAAAGATTGCAATAATACCTGTTGGATATGCTGATGGATATCCAAGACTGCTTTCATCCAATGGTTTTATGCTTGTACGTGGGAAAAGAGCTCCCATAGCAGGCAGGGTCTGCATGGACCAGACCATGATTGATGTAGGTCATATCCCCATGGTCAAACCCGGTGATGAAGTTGTTCTGATAGGCAAACAGGGAAAAGAAGAAATCACTGTTGATGAAGTTGCAGCCAATGCAAAAACAATAAATTATGAAATAGTATCTTTATTGTCAACAAGACTTCCAAGAATTTATATCAGCAAAAAGCCTTTAGATTAATTAATCATTACCAAGGGGATAAACCATATCACCTGATCTTGAAATATCATATCCTTCAAGTGTTTCAGCAATATCCTTAAAAAAATCTTCTTTCATCAAGCCTAAAAACAACTGGATCCCTTTATCAAAAAATCTTTCTTTCTGAATCAAGAAATCAAATCTTTCCCAGCAAACAGGAATAAAATCAAGATCAAGAGTTTTTGCAATGGGTCTTATGCCAGGACCTGCATCTGCTCTGCCAGACAATATCTCAAGACCTAAATCCATATGTTTGGAAACAATATTATTATATCCTTTAAGATTATCAACTTCAATGCCTGCTTTTTGTAATTCTCTGTCAAAGAGCTGCCTTGTTCCTGTGCCAAGACCTCTGTTAACAATCTTCAAGCCTTTTTGTGCAAGATCGCCCACAGATTTTATCTTTCCAGGGTTACCCTTTTTAACTAAAATCCCCTGTTCTCGCATGGCAAAGTTCACAACGGCAGGAGGAGGAACTATTTCCCTTGGAATAAACGGGAAATTATACTCTTCATTGTCTGCAACAAGATGGCTTGCAGCAATATGGCATGAATTTTTCCTTAAAGCTCTTAGCCCGCCCATACTACCGGTAAAACCGAACATTGCCAGGTGGTCTTCAAAATTTGAATTAAAATGGGAAATTGTTTTATCCAATAGAAGATCATTGCTTCCTGCAATTAAAATAAGTCCGTGATATGGAGGTAAAGTAATATAAGATTCAGGATAGTTTATGGTTCCGGCTTCAACCCATTGCTCAATCAAATCCATGGGGAAAAGCCATTTTCCTGTAACTTTGGTTGCCGGCAGCCCTTTTTCTGCAATAAGCGAATAAACCATTTTTTCGTTAACTTTTAAAAATGCAGCAACCTCTTTTGTAGAAAATAATTTACTCATTCTTTCTCCTTTGGATTATATTGCCCTGATTTGTCATCTTAGTCATTAATCCTGATACTATTTGGTCAGGGGTTAAAAAATCGCAATCAAATATGATATCAGCATATTTTTCATAAAGCAGTGCTCTCTCATTATAAATATCTTCAATATTTTGCCCCGGAGTTCTCACAACACCCCTTGCATCAAGAGAAGACAACCTTTTTTTAAGGAATTTAAGGCTTAGGTTAAAATAAATTATTATACTTGTTTTTCTTAAGGAATCCATTCCTTTGGCACTATAAACAGAACTGCCTCCAGGAGCTATTACAAACCCACAATAATCTGCGTTTACAAGGTATTTTTCTTCTATTTTTAAAAACTCCTGCATGCCCTTTTGAGCGATAATTTCAGCCAGTGTTTTTCCCTCACCTGTTTGAATCACTATATCAAGATCAACAAAATCAAGTCCCAATTCTTTGGCAAGAAGCACTCCTATTGTGCTTTTTCCCGATGCAGGCATCCCAATTAATACAATATTTCTCTTTTTATCCAATTTAAATCCCTTAACTTGATTCAAAACTGTTATCAATCAGACTTATAATATATTAGTCCATATATTGTAAATAGTATTCTATTATAACCAGCAAGTAATAAAAATATACAATTTTTTCTTTTGTAATCTTATGAATGTTAATTCCGGTTAGGCAAAAACCTTGAACTAAATCCATATAACAGATATTATTACTTCCAAAAATAAAAAAACCATATATTATTGTCTAATGACTAAAAACACTGATAAATATTTTTATTCCATAAAAGGCACACGTAAATTTGAAACAAAGATAAAAAGGTCTCGATTTATATGCTCTCTCAAATTTGTTGAAACCATAAACCAGGCTAAAGAATTTATTTCTGCAATTTCCAATGACAACAAAAATGCAACCCATAATTGCTGGGCATATATTTTAGGAGAAAACGGAGATACAAACCATTGTTCAGATGCAGGAGAACCTTCAGGTACCGCAGGCAAACCAATGCTGAACACATTAAAAAAACATAAAACAACAAAAATAGCAGCAGTTGTCACCAGACATTTTGGCGGAGTTAAACTTGGGATCAAAGGTTTGATCAATGCTTACAGCGAATCTGTTCAAAAAACACTTCAATTGGAAAAACTAGTAAAACTTATAGAAACAGAAACTTTCAGTATTACAACTGATTATTCATTTAACGATAAATTAACATATGCCCTTGATAAGTATTCTGGAACCATTCTTAATACTGATTATTCTCAAAGTGTTAGGTATAGTGTTGAAGTGGAAAAAAAAAATAGTGGCAAACTTGAACAATATTTAATCGGGCTCCAGAATTCAGGAATTTTACATTATTTAAAGGTATAAAAAATTTCTTATCTTATGCCTTTCTCTTTGAAAAATGTAACATAAGCCATGTCAGTTACCAAAATATGATTTTTTAACCAGTCAGTTAAAAATTGCATCAAATCAATGGATAAGACCGCATCTCCGGCATTAAACTCATTTTGAAAATTTACTACCTTCGTGACAAGATCCTCATGAATCATTTTATGATCATTTTTTTCTTTATATCCATATTCATCAAACAATTTTTCTTCATAATTAAAATGATACACTGTGTATTTAGCAAGTTCATCAAGAATTTTTCCTGCTTCCTTGTTCCCAGATTTCATTTTCATTGCACGATGTAAATGATTAACCATGCTAACAAGTTTTTTATGGTGGTCATCAATTGTAGTAAGAGAAGTTTCAAATTTTGATGACCATGGCATCAAGTCAACAATATCAGATTCATTATAATCCAGATCCAATTCTGTTTTTAAGCTGGATTTTTCCCTTGATACTTTAAATACGCTTATCATATCTTTAAGGCTCAATGAAAGCCTGGACAAATCGCCAGCACTCTTATTTGTCTGGCTGCTTTTAACATTCATTGTTTCAGCCACAGCATTCACCTTTGCAATTTCCCTTGCAATATCAGAAGAAACCTTGGAACTTTTTGAAACGTTTTCATTAACCTCAGTCATACCAACGGATGCCTGCTCTATATTTTGTGCAATTTCCTTAGCTGAGGCTGATTGTTCTTCAATGGCTGATGAAATAGCTGCAACTATTTCAGTCACTGAAGAAATAACATTTGTAATTTTTCCAACATCTTTTACAGTATCGCCAGTTGAAGTTTGTATACTATCAATTTGCTGTTGAATATCTAATATGGCCTTTGCAGTCTGTGTTGCAAGCCCTTTGATTTCTTCTGCTACAACTGCAAACCCTTTACCGGCCTCTCCTGCTCTTGCAGCTTCAATGGTCGCATTCAAGGCAAGAAGGTTTATCTGAGCTGCAATATCTGTTATAACCTCAGTGACTTTTGATATCTCCTTAGCTGAATTCCCCAAAAGCCCGACCCTGTCAGAAGCTGTATTTACCTGATCAGCTGCATTCTCCGATATCTCTCTTGCCTTATCACAATTTTTTGCAACTTCGTTCAAAGTAATTTTCATTTGCCCTGCTGATCCTGAGACCATATCAAGATTGGTTGAAGCCTGCTCACTCGCAGCTGCAACAGAATCCATATTAGTGCTCATTTCCTTTGCTGCGGTTGCAACGGAATTTGACCTGGAAAAAAGATCATCTGCTGATTCTGACATTTGATCTGAAACCGATAAGACTTCACCGGAAGCGGCTGTAACTGTTTCCGAATTCACACTAATATCAATGATAATATCATTTAATTTACCAATAAATGCATTAAATGAATTTGCAAGGTCTCCTATTTCATCTTTTGTTTTTATTTCAATTCTTTTAGTTAAATCGCCATCTCCCTCGGAAATTTCTTTTAAGGCACTGGCAAGTTTTTGTATGGGTTTAATAATAATTCGGATTAGGAACAAAGCAATTATTACACCAAAAACCAGGGCAAAAACACTAACAAAAGTAATCAATCCCTGGGATTGATTAATTTGAGACTGCATGGCTTTTAATTGAAGTTTCTTTAATTTCAAACAAAGGCCTTGAATCTCACGGGCATTTTCCTCCATTTTCAATTTTGCAGTACTTTGATGTTGCGTCAAATCTGCATAAGCTTTAAACGAGCTGAAATAATTTCTTACAGCAACTCCAATTGGATCCAGGGCTTTAGTTTTCTCTTCATCGTCAATATTTTCTTTTATCCGGACAATGACCTTATCAATCTTATTCATATTATTGATTATTTTTTTTAAAATTCCAGAATCTTCCTGTCGAATGTATTCCTTTTCAAGTATACGAGTTTTCAGTAAAACATTGCCTATTTTCGCCACACCTGACGAAAGTTCCAGTATCTCGCCGGAAAAAATCTGTACATCTTCAAGATAGAACTCCAATTGTTCCTGCATTTCCTGATTAAATACTATTATAGATTTTAATAATACATTGGCAGCTTTGATCATTGCGAATCGTGTATCATCGTCTTTATTAAAAAAAAACTTTTTTGCTTTTTTTATTAACACCTTTTGTGCTTTTATAACAGTATTCAATACTTTTTTTGATACATCTTTACTTAAAAAAGGCTTGAGTTTTTCAGCAAATATTAAAAGATTTTTATGCTGACCTTCCCATTCGGCAAAAAGAGAGTCGTTTTTTGCAATATCTATTTTTGACAAAGTCATTCTATAGCCTTTAGCTTTAATAAAGCTTTTATGAATATCTATGGAATATTTTACTCTTAACCGCATTTTTGCAATTTTGGTGCTACTTTCTTCCATTAATTTATCATACTTTAATTTTTGCCCATCCCGTAGCGCAGTGCTCTTTTTCAATGCCATGTTTGCCCTATTATTCATATCCTTCATTAAAAGATTTTTTCTCCTGGCAAGCATTACATAATTTGAAAAGGCCTTATCATATTTATCCAATTTCTTTAAAACTCTATTCATCTGGATTTTCAAATCTTTTGAGTTTGCGATAGACAAAATCTCCTTAGTTTTGCCTTTTAACAAAGAAAGCTCTTGATTGACCTTTTGCACATCCTTGATATTGTTTGTTAAAATAAATTTTTTTTCATTCTGGCGTGCGCCTGAAACATGATCAACAAGAGATTGAAGTTTTCCCGCTGAATTGATTTTCTCAACCACCTGCCTCAGGCTGAATCTTCCGACAAAAGCTATGGCAAGCAAAAGAATAAGAATAATAACAAATCCAGTGGTAATTTTTTTCGCCAAACTTATTTTATTTAGCATCCTGATCCTCCGAATAATCTTTTGGGATAATAACAAAAACAGTTTTTTTCAATTGTTAAAAAATATAACTATCTCTTTACGAATTTTTTTAATATATTTAAGAATACACCCAAAAAAAGAATATAACAATATTATTTATTAGTATAATTTGCTCTGGTTCATACTATAATTCTGTTTCGGTTTTTTTGCAGCCTTCTAATGGATCTCAATTTTATAAATCCCTTTAAATAATAACTTTTAAAGGGAACCTTGTTATACTTTAGGCATTTTAATTATGAATTTAGCTCCTTTTCCAGGCTCAGATTCAACGCTTAAGCTGCCATTGTGATTATTGGTAATGATAAAATAAGAAACCGAGAGTCCAAGACCTGTCCCCTTGCCTGGTGCCTTTGTTGTATAAAAGGGTTCAAAAATCTTGTCTTGAGTCTTTTTGTCAAGCCCTGGCCCATTGTCAATAATTTCTATGATACAGTCCGTTGCTATATTTTTTGTACGAATAATAATCCGGGGAACTTTTTTTTTATCTACTATGGCATGGGCAGCATTTGTAACAATATTAAGGATGACCTGCATGATCTCTGTCTCTATACATAACACTGAAAGATTGGGTTCATATTCCCGAATAATATTAAAAGATTTAAAATCATATTTTTTCTTTAAATCATAGTCATTGCTGGCTATATCAAGGGCATTATCAATAATCTCAGAAATATTGTGTATTGATTTATTGGATTTACTTTTACGGCTGAAACTCAACATTTTTCTGACAATACCAGCTGCCCGTTCACTGGCTGTTTTGATACTGGTAAGATAAAAAGGGATAGATCTTTTTTCCAGATAGAGCTCAAGTTTTTTAAAATCCAATCCCAGTTCACCAGCTAAGTCTAAGTTTTTTTCCATTCCCGGATCAAGACGTCTTTTGGCATTCTGGACTGCTCCCAGAATTATTCCCAAAGGATTATTAATTTCATGAGCCATTCCTGCAGCAAGCCCTCCCATGGATATCATTTTTTCTGTCTGAACCAGCATTTTTTGATTTTCAAGAATTTTACTTTCAGATTTGTTTATCTCCCCAATCATCTGGTTTGCAGACGATGCCAGGAAAATAAACTCAGAAAAATGAATATTTTGAATATCAATTTTTTCCTTTGTAAAAGCAGCGTTTTTAAAAAAAAATTCAAAGGTTTTAAAGGTTGACCTGATTTGTCTGGACAATAAAAGAATTGCAGCAAGAATAATGATGATAAGGATCACAAGAAAAAGCATAGTTTTTGTAATATTGTCCCTGATTCGTTTTTTCAACTCGGTCTGTTTTGCTATCGTAACCAGATCAAAAGACTCAACATTCAATCCTGCGCCTACATACCAGCCCCATTCTGGCACTGCCATGGCATAACTAATCTTTCTATGTGCAAGATAGCCCTCAAATGGAGGCAATTCATACTCCACATATCCTCCTCCTGCTTTAGCTGCCCTTATCAATTCCTGAACGATCTTAACACCTTTAATATCTGTGACATTTATCATATTTTTATCTTTGGCAGGTCCTGAAAGAGTTAATCCCTCCAGAGTCCCGGCAAAAACATATCCTGTTTTTGAAAATTTCATGGTTTCAATACGCTTTAACACCTCGTTTTGTATCTCCTGCTCCATGTCTACCAGATATTCTCCTGTTCCTATAAGCCAACAATAGGGATCAAAATATTTAACAAAAGCGATTTTTTTATGCACCAATTGGTCATTTGACCCGGGTTTTGTCCAAAAGTATTCATAAAAACCCTGATCCTTTGTCCGCACTATTTTAATCATATCTTTGATAACATATCGTCCATTAGCATCCTGCATGCTAAGTATTTTTTTCCCTTCCAACTCAGGTCTGTCTGCAAACAGAATTTCAATTCCTTGCAAAGATGTAATAAAATAATATCCCCTGCCATGATTAAACCGAATAGGTCGTAGCGCTTCTTTTATTATAGTTTCAATTGTTTCATCAGGCAAAATATTGTTGTATTGGTTGTAAAGATTAATAGAAATTTCATAGGCTTCAAGAGTTCTTTCCCTGATAGATTCTTCCAGACGATTTTCCGTTAGGGTTTTCATATAGTCAATATATTGGATGACTTCTGTTACTTGTTCTTTTAATATCTGTTTTTGAAATAATTTTTCTTTTTCAATTTCATATTGAACCTGATTCTTATTCTGATTTATATCACTTTTAATCCATAGAACTGCAATCATGGCAATACTAACAAGGCAAATAAAAAAAACACCAACAGATATGACTTGGATAATACTTTTTTCTCGAGTTGCTGGTTTTAAAATCATGATTTACCTCTGAAATATTAACTTAAATTCTTAGAATCAATTTCTTTTACAATTGTAAAAGCTGTTTGATTTTTTCATGGAAAACTGCAAGATCCAAAGCTGGTTTCGCAACTACAAAATCTTCAGTAATACCCATATGTTTAAGCTCTAAAGGAATGGAATAATGGATAGATCCTGTATGAACAATAAATTTGGTTTCAGGTAATTTTTTATGGGTTCTAAGGATAAACTCAATGCCGGTCATCTCTGGCAGACGCATATCTACAATGCAGATATCCGGTTTGACTTTATCTAACATCTTCAGTCCCTCTTCTCCTGAAAATGAAAATACAACTTTGAAATCAGTTTCATCTTCAAGAAAATCTTTTATGGTTTGAGCGATATCTATCTCATCGTCTATAATTAATACCTGGATATTCATTTTTTCCCAAAATATTGACTGAAGCTATAGTTGAGTATAAAATAATATTTTTTTTAGAATAAGGGAAAAATTAAAGCCCGTCAAGTTTTAAATCATGCTTGTTAATAAAACAAC
>CAZTEM010000052.1:0-22962 GCA_964612755.1 uncultured Desulfobacterales bacterium
TAAAATCAACTCATTGTTGTTAACTATATCGGTAAACATACAATAGAACAAGCAAAATCCTGATCCTTTTTGTCCTTAATGTTCATATCCAGGCCTCACTTCTTCCATTTATTTCCCTGTAATAACCAAAAAGGCAAAATTGTATGTAAATATTTTGACTATATTACACTTGTTAATCTTAAAAATAATTTTTGACAGAGAATTGCTGGAATCAGTAATCTGTTCTTGACAGTGAGTCATGTACCCCGTATAAATGCATACAAATTAAAAAAAAATTAATTTGTTTAAAATAAGCCCTGAACATGGATTTCACTTAAATGGGCTTCACATAGAACGTTATTTTAGAAAAAGTAAATATTATATGTTGAGCTCATCACAAAAAAAATTCCTTGGAATTTTGTTAACACTTGCTTTACCTATTTCATTACAAAACCTTTTGACCTGCTCCATGACAGTTATTGACATTCTTATGGTAGGTCAACTTAATGAAACAGCTATTGCAGCGGTTGGGATTGCCAATCAATTTGCTTTTATTTTTATAATTATTCAGTTTGGTATCCATTCGGGTATTTCGATCTTCACTGCTCAATATTGGGGAAAAAACGATAAAAGTCGAATTAAGCAATTGTCCGGGATGGGGATTCTTATGGGTCTGTTTGTGGCGGCTTTTTTCAGCTTTATTTCTCTTGTTTTTTCAAAATATCTAATGGAGTTTTTTTCTAAAGACCCTGAAGTCGTTCAGTTGGGTGCAGAATACTTAAAAATTGTTGGAATTGTTTTTGCGTTTTCTGCGGTAAGTTTTTCTTTTATGTCAAACTTGAGAGCCATGGGTCATGTTAAGGTCCCTATGATTTCTTCCATGGTGGCTGTATCTTTGAATATTTTTCTTAATTATCTTTTAATTTTTGGGAATTTAGGGTTTCCTGCTCTTGGTGTTACAGGTGCAGCTATAGCAACAACCATTTCAAAAATAGTTGAAGGTTTGGTTATGGTTGGAATTATATATGGAAAACGCTATCCACTGGCTGCCAGTATTAAAGAGATGCTCGGTTTTGATTTTGATTTTTTCAAAAAGGTGTTTTCAACTTGTTGGCCGGTTTTTCTCAATGAATTGTTCTGGGTAACAGGAGTAAGTTTATACAAATTGGTTTATGCCAGGATGGGAACGGAAACCATTGCTGCAGTCAATATTGTTGCTACGATTGAAGAATTTATGTTTATTCCTTTTTTTGGTATTTTTCATGGAGGAGCTATAATAATAGGCAATAGTATTGGGAGTGGTAAAAATGAAACAGCCAATGCATACGGCAAGTTTCTTTTGATTACTCAGTTGATTATGGCAGTTGCAGCAGGTGGAATAATGATTTTATCCAGAGGATTTGTGCTTTCATTTTACAATATTTCTTTGACAACCTATGAAAACGCATATTCTTTGATGCTGGTTGCAGGCTTGATTTTTTGGGGTAAAACAACTAATTTCACCACTATCGTTTCTGTGCTCCGTGGCGGAGGCGATACCAGATTTGGGCTTTTTCTGGATCTCACGGGAGTATGGTTTATTGGTCTGCCAATGGCTTTTCTTGCAGCTTTTTATTTTGATCTGCCTGTTTATCTGGTCATGGCACTTATAGCTGTTGAAGAGGTGTTTAAGCTCGGGATCGGTATACCAAGATTTTTGTCAAAAAAATGGATACGTAACCTGGTATTAACTTAAGACTTGTTTAAAATATTTTTTATTAATTGCAATAACATTTTTTTTTAGCGTTTTAAAATGAGTATCTGGCAATAATATTTCTTTTTCCTGAAGGTTTAAATGATGAATAGCTTTTCTCATATTTATATATGCTTGTTTAAGGTCATTGCTTTCTTGTTCAAGTATTATATTTTCTTTGGCAAGTGTTTCAAGCAAACGTATATTATCTGTCCATTTTGTTAAATCATTATGAGAAATACTATTTTTCAGCACCAGATATTGTACTAAAAATTCAATATCTATAATTCCACCTTTGCCATATTTTATATCAAAAAAGCCTTTTTTAATTTTTATATGTTCTTTTTGCATTCGCTGGCGCATATCAAGAACTTCTTTTCTTAATAATTCAGGGTCTCTTTTTTTTGAAATAATTTTTTTTCTGATTTTATTAAATTTTTTTTGTAAGTTTGTATCTCCACATACAGGTCTTGCCCTTATCAGTGCTTGATGTTCCCATGTCCATGCCGTTGTTTCAAAATACTCTTCTATGGCAGTTATTTTAGTTACAATTGTTCCGGATTGCCCTCCTGGTCTTAGCCTCATGTCTGCTCCATAAAGCTGCCCCGCTGCTGTATGCATTGTAAGACCTGATATTATACGCTGGCTTAAAATTGAATAAAAAGCAGTGTTTTCTATATTTTTTTTGCCGTATCTGGTCATTCCCTCTGTCGCTGAGCAAATAAAAATCAAATCAAGATCTGATTTATACCCTGTCTCAATACCTCCAACTTTCCCATAAGTAACTATTGCAAACCCGCATGATTTTAATTTATCTTTGGTTTTATCATTGAAAACACCCTGGGGGTAACCATATTTTGCAACAACAATATTCCAGGAAATTTCAAGAATTTTATCCAGAACTGTTTCAGCAATATATGTTAATTTATCGCTTACTTTCATAAGAGGATAATTTTTACTGATATCTGCTGAGGCGACTCTTAATATATTGGTTTGTTTAAAAACAGATAATTCTTCTAATAGAAATTCAATATTGTTATCAGCAATTTTTGACATTCGTCTTTTAAGCAATGATTCAAGTTCTTTTTTTTCAGGAGGGGAATAAAGTTTTTTTGTATCAAGAAGCTCATCTAATAAAGCTGGATGTTGAGATAAAAAAGAGATTATCCATGGACTTTTTTCAGCAAGGGTTGATAAAGTCTGTAAGGCTCCTCTGTTTTCTAAAAGAAGAGAAATATAGCAGGAACGTGATTCAATTGTAATTATCAGGTCTATCAGTCTCATAAGTACAATATCTGGATTATTGCTTTTACTTGCTTTTTGAAGCAATAACGGAACTAATCTATTCAGTTTTTTTCTTGCAGAAGAGGCAAGCCTTTTTGTCTTTGGATGTTCTTCCAATTGTTGTAAGTGCTTTGCAATTGTATTAACATTTTCAAACCCAATTATGTTTTTTGTGCTTATTAAAGATTGGGGATCATTGATATTAAGCCATAAGGATTTATAATCTTTTATTGTTGAATCATCAATTTCATCTTCTTCAGAATATAAAAGTTCTTTAAAGTGTTTGTGGACATTTGTTCTGTGTTCATCAAGTTTTTCATAAAAGTCTGTATAGGATTGAAAATCCATGGATATGGCAAGGCATGCTTTTTCGTCTTCGTTTTTTGGCAAATTGTGGGTTTGCAAATCATTATATTCTTGAAGTCGGTTTTCTGTTTTTCTTAAGAATATGTATGCTTTTATCAGTGCTTTTTTTGTTGAACTATCAATGCAGGAATATTTGAATAAAGATTCAAGAACCTTTAATATTTTTCTTTCCTGAAGTTCAGGTTCAATCCCACCACGAATTAATTGAAAAATTTGTCCAAAAAACTCAATTTCTCTTATTCCGCCAGGTCCTGACTTTATATTGTCCTGCATATTTTGATTTTTTATTTGTAAAGAGATTCTTTCTTTCATGTCTTTGAAAGAATCAAAAGTCCCATAATCAAAATATCGTCTATATATAAATGAATTTAAATCATTTAAAAGTTTATATCCGGATTCTATATCTCCTGCCAGGGGTCTTGCTTTAATCAATGCATATCTTTCCCACTCTCGACCCTGGGCCTGATAATACTCTTCAATTTCCCTTGATGTCATGACAAGTGGACCTGTGGCTCCAAAGGGTCTAAGCCTTGTATCCACACGGAAAAAGTTTATTCCGTCTATTTTTTCACCAAGCACTTTTATTAGCTTTCTGCACATTTTTATGAAAAATTCTTCATTGGAAATGGATTTTTTGCTATCGGTAAATCCAGGCTCTGGATATATAAAAATAAGGTCGATGTCAGATGAAAAATTCAGCTCTTTTGCACCAAGTTTTCCCATACCCAATATTATAAGTTTCTGCTTACAGCCTTTTACATTTTTGGGGAAACCATAGGTTTTTGATAATTCATCATATATTGTAGAAGAAATTATTTTAATGCAGGTGTCTGCAAGCAATGATAAATCATTCAGTGTTTCTTCAAGTTTGGCTTTGTGGTTTAAATCCCGCCAGGCAATTCTTATATTTTCCCGCAATTTTCCCATAAATACAGCTTTTTTAACTTCAGATTCTCTTGATAAATTTTTAATAGAAGACTTTATATTTTTATACATATCTTCATCATTATATGATTTTTCAAGAGATTTAGAATCTATTAAATCTGCAAGAAGCCCTGGGAATTTTGTCAGGCAAGTACCTGTATAAGGGCTGAAAAACACTGCTTTTACAAGCTCTTTTTTAAATTGTTTGGTTTCCGGTAATTTGATTTGTGTAAATATTTCTGAATTATTTATTATATTAATTCTATTTAAAAGAGTCTTTTTTTGTTCTGAACCAAGGCTCTTAAAAGTGTTTGCTATTATTTTTTTATATGAATCAGATTCTATTTTGGACATTTTATATATAATCTCTTTTTTAACTTCCTTTTATGATGTTTTTAAAACATAATCTTAAAATTATTTAAATTCAAGGAAAATCCTTTATGCATCTGTTGCAAGAATATGTATAACAATGATATCAAAGAAGAAGTATTATATTTTAATTTAAGGATAAAAATTATGGATGTTAAAAATATTAAACCAGAGGGAATTGAAGCATTAAGTTTTGAAATAATTAATAAAGAGGCAGGGAATCATGGTTTTGATTCACAATCATGGCAGATAGTAAGAAGAATGATTCATACATCAGCTGATTTTGAATATATTAAAACAATAAGATTTCACAAGAATGCTATAGAGGCAGGCGTTAATGCCATAAAAAATAATTGTAAAATAATAACTGATACAAATATGGCAAGAGCCGGAATCAGAAGAGATGCTGAGTGTTTTATCAAGGACAGGGATATTGCAGCCATTGCGCAAAATAATAATTTAACCAGAGCTGAGGCTGCTGTTGATAAGGCTTTAGATATTATTAATAATAGTATTTATGTAATTGGCAATGCACCGACTGCTTTGCTACGTCTTATTGACCTTATTAAACAAGAAAAAGCAAAACCTTTATTGATAATAGGATTTCCAGTGGGATTTGTTAACGCAGCAGAATCCAAACAGGCATTGATTGATATGGATTTTCCCTATATTTCAAATATTGGGCGCAAAGGCGGTTCAAATATTGCTGCAAGCGTGGTTAATGCTCTTACAATTATAGCTGAGGAGAAATAAACATCAAAGGATTTGTTATAGCAGGCACTGGAAGTAATTGCGGAAAAACAACCATATCTCTTGGCATTATGAAATACTTTGTAGATATGGGATATAAAGTTGCTCCATTTAAAATAGGTCCTGATTTTATTGACCCGGGGCATCATCAAAAAGTTTGCAATAAGCCTAGTATTAACCTTGATTCCTGGATGCTTTCTAAAGATTATAATAAAAAAAGATTTTTAAAAAGATCAGCCTGGGCTGACCTTGCAATTGTCGAAGGTGTTATGGGGCTGTTTGACGGGTATAGCGGAATCTCAGAAGCTGGTTCTACAGCGCAAATGGCAAAAATACTTAATCTTCCCGTAATTTTAATTGTTGATGCTAAAAGCATGGCAAGAAGTGTTGCTGCAATTGTGCAGGGGTTTGAAAATTTTGATAAGGATTTGAAAATTGCAGGGATTATTTTCAATCGTGTGGGCAGTCCTAACCATTATGAATATTTAAAAGAAGCTGTTATAAACACTTGCAAATCCAAGCCATTAGGTTATATCCTGAGAAATGAAATAATCCATTTACCAGATCGACACTTAGGTCTTGTAACAGCTGAAGAGAATTCTTTATCTAAAGACGGTCTTGTTGAACTTGTATCCATGATAGATAAAAATACTTCTCTAAAAGATTTTGTCAGGGATCTCCCCCTGATTAATTCACAAAAATTTTCTGTATCTTTGGAAGTTTTAAAAAAAAAAGAGGAATCTTTAAAACTTACTATTGCTGTTGCAAGGGATAAAGCTTTTAGTTTTTATTACAAAGATAATATTGATATTTTAATAAGAAACGGTGCTGAAATAATTGAGTTTTCTCCTTTAAAAGATACACAACTTCCTGACAATATACATGGTCTTTACCTGGGAGGTGGATACCCTGAGCTTTTTGCAAATCAGCTTTCGCAAAATGTTTCCCTTTTAACTCAGATTAAAACGGCAAGCTGCCAGTATTTACCCATATATGCCGAATGTGGCGGCTTTATGTACCTTTGTTCAAAAATGACAGATACTAATCGAAAAAATCAATACCCCATGGCAGGGTGTTTCCCGTTTTCCATTGAAATGAATACAAAATTCCGATCACTTGGATATAGAGAAATTACTCTTCGTGACAATACTTTACTTGGGAAAAAGGGTGATATTCTACGGGGGCATGAGTTTCATTATTCATCAATTATAAGGGATAGTTTTTACAAAAGTTTTTCAAAAGATGATATGATGAATGTATATAAAGTTACTAAACGAGATGGAAAAAAAATTGATTTGTCGGGATTTTATACAAAGAACACGCTTGGAAGCTATCTTCATCTACATTTCGGAAGCATGCCAGGGTGTGGGAAAAATTTCATAACAAATTGTATTAATTATAAAAACAATCTATAGTAAACATTTTTTATTTAGGATGTATTTTTAATGGCTGACAGACCTTTAAAAAAGGGTTTCACAACCGGTGCTGCAGCTGCAGCTGCAACCAAAGCCGCTCTTTTCTTTTTATTGTCCGGCAAAAAGAACAAAAGGGTTAAAATAAGATTTTTAAATGGCGAAGAAAGATGTATTGATGTACTGAAAATTGAAAAAATTTTAAAAAACACTGCAAGATGTATTATTATTAAAGATGCCGGAGATGACCCGGATATTACGCACCATGCCCAAATTGGTGTTAATCTGTCTTTATTGGAAACCCATAAACATAAAGTAAAAATTATTGGTGGCAAAGGTGTTGGTGTTGTAACTAAACCCGGGCTCGAACTTGCAGTCGGGGAACATGCTATTAACCCGGGACCCAGAAAAATGATTCTTGAGGCAGTGGATGATGTCCTTTCAGACCTTTTAATTGATGAATTTCAAGATATATTAGTTGAAGTTTTTGTGCCTGAAGGTGAAAAACTTGCAGAAAAAACATTGAATAAAAGATTAGGAATTATAGGAGGGATTTCCATTCTTGGAACCACCGGGATTGTATTTCCCATGTCCCACGATGCCTATATTGCAACTATCAAAGCAAGTGTTAAAATTGCAGCAGCAGCCAATGCAAAAACTCTTATATATACTACGGGAAGGCGCAGTGAACGATTTGCAATGCAGATTTTTAATCAGTTTCCAGATGATTGTTTTATTCAAATCGGGGATTTTTTTAAAGCCTCAATTGATGAAGCTGTAAGATCTAATCAGATTAAAACACTTATCATCACTGTTTTTTTTGGAAAATCCGTTAAAATGGCAATGGGGTTTGAACATACACATGCTGCTAAATCCTTTCTTACAATGAAGAATCTTGCTGACTGGGCAAAACAAATTTGTTCTAATGAAAAACTTGTGACAAATATTCAAAAGGCTAATACAGCAAGGCATGCACTTTCTTATATTTATCCTGATTTTCCAGAATTATTGGTGTTTATAGGTAATAAAATTGTAGAAAATGCAGAAAACTTTGCAACTGCCAAATTATCTGTCAGATCAATAATTTTTGATTTTGATGGACACCCTATATTTGATTCATCAGGAGCGTTGGTTTCTTGACATTTTCTAAAAAGTCCTTATATTAACAGTTTATATGAATTTATAAGCAAATTTTGAGAAAATTTACGGAGGTAAAAATGCCTATATATGAATTTAAATGTAGTAAGTGTGAAGAATTCTTTGAAATTATAACCACTAGTTCTTCCAAGGATTCTAATGATGACAATAAATGTCCGAAATGTGGTTCAACTGAATTTGAAAGAGTCTTGAGCACTACTAATTATGCTATGGGTAACCGTGGTGTAAAAGGGTCTACCGGAGTATCCAAACAAGAACGAACTTGTTCCCAGGGTTCTTGTTCAACTTATACTATTGCAGGAGAAGGAAACTAAAATTTTATAAAGGAATAAAATATGACTGAATATGCTCGCTTAATAGTTGACGGAAAAGAATATAAATTACCTGTTATTAATGGCACAATTGGTGACAGGGCTATTGATATACGACAATTAAGAAATGAAAGCGGGTTTATTACATTTGATCCTGGCTTTGGTAATACCGGAAGTTGCCGAAGTTCTATAACCTTTATGGACGGCGAAAAAGGTATCTTACGATATCGTGGGATACCAATCGAGCAGCTTGCTGAACATTCTTCCTTTGTGGAAACTGCATTTTTGTTGATTATGGGACGTTTACCCAACAGGGACGAGCTGATAACTACCAGTGTCAGCTTGAATGATCTTTCTCTCCTGCATGAGAATATGAAACGATTTTATCAAAATTTTCCACCACGCACTCATCCTATGGGAATTTTATCAGCTATGGTTAATGCCATGAGGAGTTTTCACCCTGAGCTTGTTGACAGCCAGGAGGATCTCCAGAAAACTTTTTTGCGACTTATATCAAAGGTTAGAACTATGGCTGCCATGGCATACAAGTTTTCCATTGGTCAAAAACCGATTTATCCTAACCCAAATTATTCTTATTGCGCAAATTTTCTTCATATGATGTTTGATAATCCGGTAGTTCCTTATGCTCTTAATAATGATATTGTTAATGCTTTAAATGTTTTTTGGATTTTGCATGCTGATCATGAACAAAATTGTTCTACTACTGCTGTCAGGGTTGTTGGGAGTGGTAAGGTTAATTTATATGCAGCAATATCTTCTGGAATCAGTGCTCTATGGGGACCATTGCATGGCGGTGCAAATCAGGCTGTTATACAAATGCTGAAAATGATTAAAAAAGATGGTATTAAAGTTTCTGATGTAATAAAAAAAGCAAAGGATAAAAATGATCCGTTTAGGTTGATGGGTTTTGGTCATCGAGTTTATAAAACCTATGATCCGCGAGCTAAAATTATGAAGCAGATGTGCGATAAAGTATTAAAGACAACTAAAACTGTTGACCCTCTTCTCTCAATTGCCATGGAGCTTGAACACGAAGCTTTGACCGATCCTTATTTTCAGGATAAACATCTTTATCCAAATGTGGATTTTTATTCAGGTATTGTTTTAAGAGCAATAGGAATACCAACCAATATGTTTACTGTTATGTTTGCCATTGGCAGGCTGCCAGGATGGATCGCCCATTGGCTTGAAGATTTTAATGATCCTGAAATGAAAATCAGCCGACCTCGCCAGGTCTATACCGGGCAAAATCTTGTAGAATATATTCCCATTGAAAAAAGATGAACAAAGAGAGCAAAGTTCTTCCTTTTATTGCCTTATAAAAACCAAATATACAAAATTGTATGTGAATATTTTGACTATATTACACTTGTTAATCTTTAAAATAATTTTTGACCGAGAATTGCTGGAGAATATTTATATTGACATATATTTGGATTATTCTATAATAAACTATAGCAAAATATTTTAGTTTTGTACTTTTTCTCATATTCCAACAAGGGGATAGATATGGGCAAACCAAGTTACGAAGAGCTTGAAATAAAAATTCGTAAATTAGAAAAGAAGTTGGATTTGTATTCTTATTCTATGCCTGATGGATTAGAGAAAAAACAAACAAGCAATTCGATTTTGATTATTGATGATGATGAGTCTGTTCGTACCAGTTTATCAAGCTATCTTGAAGATTCCGGTTATATACCTTTTACAGCTAATGATGGAAAACAAGGTGTTGATCTTTTTGAAAAAGAAGCCATTGATCTTGTTCTGCTTGATTTAAGAATGCCGAAAATGGATGGGTATGATGTTATAAAACATATTCATAAAAGTTCTCCTCAAACACCTCTTATTGTTGTGTCTGGTGCGAGCGGGCTTCAAGATGCTATTGAAACAATGAAAATTGGGGCATGGGATTATATTGTTAAACCTATTCAAGAAATGTCGACTCTTGTTCATTCCATAGAAAAAGCCATTGATCATTCTGATATTTTAAAGAAAAAGCAAAAAGCTGAAAAATTACTTATACGAAGCGAAGAAAAATATTCAAAACTAATTGAAACTACTCCATCAGGATTCTGGCAGGTTAATACCAAAGAAATAACAACGGCTGTAAATCGTGCTCTTTTTGAAATGCTTGGATATTCTCGCGAACAAATGATTGGTAAGAATGTATCAGACTTTGTTTTTGATAAAACACAAAAAATATTTAACGGAATTTTATCAGATTCTTCTAATTCGGTTTCAAAAAGTTTTGATCTGGTCTTAGAAACTAAAAAAGGCGAAGCTCTGCATGCTCTTTTTGATGCTGCCTTAATTTTTGATAATAATGATAAAGTATCAGGAGCCTTTGCCTTTGTCAGTGATATTACAGAAAATAAAAAAAATCATCAATTAGAAGCAATTATAGACACGGCCGGAGCTATCTGTCATGAACTCCATCAGCCCATGCAGAGTATTTTTGGTTCTATTGAGTTAATACTACTTGAGATGTCCAAACAGGATACCCATTATGAGTTAGCAACCATAATTAAAAAGAGTATTGACAGAATGACTAAAATTACTAATAAACTTTCAAATATTACAAAACAAGAGACAAAAAAATATGTAGATGAAATTATTGTTGATATTGGAAAGTCAGCTGTTAAACCTGAAAAATAATAATTTATTTCAGGGTAATATTTTTTTCAAAATGTTCTTTTAATAATTTGTAATTGTTTTCTTTATCTGAATTTGTGGAAATGTTTTTTAAATCCATTTCATTGATACCTATTTGCCTGATCCATTTTAATAAAATTTGTTTTGAATCAAACAAACCATGAATATAAGTGCCCATAATTTTATTGTTTTTTGATTTGCATCCATCTAAATTATCAGGTTTTCCAATATTTTGATTATTCCTTTTGTGTATCTCAAACAAGGGAGAGCCTGAAATTATTTTTGTATTTCCCATATGAATTTCATATCCTTGTCCTTTAGCCTTTCCCCAGGAAAATAATGTTATGGTAGTGATTTTTGGACTAATAATTTTTGTACTGACATTTAATAAAGAAAGTCCTTTTATGGCTCCTGGCCTGCCTTCATGACCCTGGGGGTCTTTAATGTCCTTTCCTAAAATCTGGAATCCCCCGCATATTCCAAGAATATGCCCTCCTGAATTTGCGTATTCCTTTATTTTGTCTGCAATTTTTGATTTTATAAGCCATTCCATATCAGATCGGGTGTTTTTTGTTCCTGGAATTATTAATGCTTTAAAGACTGACAAATCTGCTGGAGTATCAACAAAGGCAGTCTGTAGCTCTTTTATTGCTGAAAGGGAATGAATATCTGTAAAATTTGATATATGGGGTAGTTTTATAATTCCCAGAGCTGGTTTTTTTTTGTTTAATTTAGAAATTGGTATTGTGTTTTCAATTTCTACAGAATCTTCAGCATCAATTCTAAAGTGTGAATACCAGGGCATTATTCCAAACACTTTTTTGTTTGTTTTTTGTTCAATCCATTTTATGCCATCTTTAAAAAGCTCCGGGTCTCCCCTGAACCTGTTTATAATAAAACCTTTTATCATGTCTCTGTATTTTTCAGGTAAACAGGCAAGTGTTCCTAAAATTTGTGCAAAGACTCCGCCTCGGTGAATATCAGCAACTAAAATCACATCTGCTTTTGCATATTCTGCCATTCTAAAATTTACTATATCAGATTTCATAAGATTTACTTCAGCGCATGAACCTGCACCTTCAAGAATTATACATTCATATCTGCTTTTTAATCTATCAAATGCCTCACAAGCTTTTTGAAAATAAAAGTCTTTTGTTTTATGGTAGTCCATTGCAGATTGGTTATCATGCACAAGTCCATTAAGAACTACCTGGGACCCTTTTTCGCTTGTTGGTTTAAGAAGGATTGGATTCATATCAACATGGGGAGCAATCCCTGCTGCTTCAGCCTGTACAATCTGAGCCCTTCCTATTTCAAGACCTTCCGGGGTAATGCCTGAATTGTTTGACATGTTCTGGGCTTTAAAGGGAGCAACCTTTATTCCTTTATCCCTGAGAGATCTGCAATATGCTGCTGCTACAATGCTTTTCCCAACGTCTGATCCTGTACCTAAAAAAGCAATATTTTTTTTGCCTGTCATTTTTCTATTCCTGTGCGTGCCTGTACACCCGCATTAAAATAATGTTTTATAGGTTTCATTTCAGTTACAAGGTCTGCTTTTTCAATTAATTTTTCTGTTGCGCCCCGCCCTGTTATAATAAGTTCTGTGTTTGGATGTTTGGTTTCCATTAATTTAATCAGATTGCTTTGGGAAATAATTCCACAGGTCATTGCAACATTTCCCTCTTCAACTATGACAACATCATGGTCACCTTTTTTTAAAATTTGAAGAATCCTGTTATAGCCCTGTTTACCCGCTTTTTTTTCATCATCTGTTGGTTTTCCTTTTACAAACCTTCCAGATCCGTATTGCTCTATTGTAAGCTGGTCTTTGTATAATTGTGCAAATTTTGTGAGAGCTTTAATCTCGGAGTAATCCCCTTGCTTTAAAAATTGTCCGATAAACACTTTAAAACCTGCTCCCAATGCTCTTATGGTAAGACCGAGTGCGGCTGTTGTTTTTCCTTTGCCGTTTCCTGTATAAATTTGAATATACCCTTTAGAGATCATATTTTTTTCCATACCCCCTTGGTGTAAAAATAAAATCCATATATCTGTCTGATGAGCTTGAGCCTATGAAAAGTATGGATTGCATTCCCACATCTTCCTTGTCAATATTATCAAGTTGAGTAATGATTATTTTTTGATTTTCCCGCATGGCTCCGGTTACTATCCCTACGGGAGTGTTTTTGTCCCTGTGTTTAAGAATTAATTGCTTTGCCTTTGTCAGCTGCCAGTTTCTTTTTTTGCTTTTGGGGTTATAAATTACGATTACAAAATCTGCCTTTGCTGCAAGGTCAAGTCTTGTTTCTATTTTTTCCCAGGAAGTTAAAAGATCGCTAAGGCTTATTGTTGCAAAATCATGGGTGAGCGGAGCTCCTGCCAGGGCTGCTCCTGCTGCAAGAGCTGGAATTCCGGGAACGATTTCAAGTATGATTTGTTTTTTTGTAATATCCTTTGTAAATTCAGTGTTCCTGGTCATGGGGTCATGGCGGATAAGTTCAATATTTCTTTTTTTGCAAATTTCAAAAACCAGACCTGCCATGGCATAAATTCCTGAATCCCCACCTGAAATAATGGCACAGGAAACATTGTTTAATACTTCATCAATTGCCAGCTCAACCCTTTGGACTTCTTTGGTCATTGTTGTGGATATGATTTTTTTATCTTTAATAATATCTTTTACCAATTCAATATAGGTTGAATACCCTGCCACTGAATCGACTTTTTCCAATACCTGTCTTGCCCTTGCTGCCATATAATCAGGATTGCCAGGTCCTGTTCCGACTATATAGAGCACAGGGTTTTTTTTGCTATTGCCATTGTCACGTTGTTTTTGATTTGTTTTTCCACTATCAGGTCTGCGTTGTTCCCTGCTTTTATTGCTGCTGCTTCGCATACGCTTTTAACTCCCATATGTTTTTGAACTGTTTGTGAAGGATTTTTTATATTTTTAACTGATTTTAAATCATATTTATCCAGGAATATAAAATGAATTTTATATTTTTTTGATAATTCTAAAAAACCGGTTTCATCTTTTTTTGCATCTATTGAGGCAAATGCCCATATACTGTTAAAGGATAAATTATTGTTTTTCAGTATATCCATTAAAAAAGTTTCTATTTCCTGCATGGAGGTTCCTCTGTTACACCCTATTCCAATAATAAGGGATTTTGGATTTAGCAAAAGAGTTCCACGTGGAACATCAATATTAAAATCCGTGCAGATTATATCGGGGTTTTCTTTAGTCTTGATGAGATTCGGGATTTTACCTTGAAACAGGTTAAAAGGATCATCAATTTTAATCGGTTTGTTTTCCAGGATTGCCATATTTATTTTTTTTATCATACCAGGGTTGGCAATGTGTATATTGTTTTTAACAGCTATGGTGTCAATGGAAGGTTTGCCATGGACATCCGTGGCAGTGGTTATTACAGGTTTTGCCCCGGTGATTTTGCTGACATGTTTTGTAAGCTCGTTTGCTCCTCCAATATGCCCTGACAAAAGGCTGATAGCATGCAGTCCATAGTCGTCAACCACAACAACAGCAGGATCTTCAATTTTATTTTTAATCAGAGGCGCTATAATCCTCACGGCAATGCCTGTGGAAAAAATAAATATATGGGCATCAAATTTTTTAAAAACTTCTTTGACTTTTTTTGAAAGCTTTGGAAAAACCATTGGGTTTTTAGAAAATTGATTGTTTATTTTTCTCAGACCTCTTAATTTTTTTATCAGGTCTTCAGATAGAAAAAGTATGGAATCATCTATGTTTTTGGCAAGGTTTAAACCATGTTTAAACCCTGACTCTGTAATTGTCCAGATAGCTGTTTTCATTAATATTTATTGTTTATCTCTATATTCATGGGAAAAGTTAATATCGTAAAGTTTTGATTTTACTGCCTGGTCATCTGCAAAGCTTGCCTTAACAGCCACGCCTGCAATAATTAAAGTCTGGCTTTTAATATTGTTTTTTTCAACCTCTTTTGCAAGGTCCTTTGCTTTACAGAAAATAATTTTTTCCTCCTTAAAACCGATTTTATGGGCAAGGGCACAGATACTATTGCTACCATATGAATTTGATATTGTTTTTTCAACCCTTTTAATATGTGCAATGCTTAAATATATGACAATTGAACTTTGATGGGAGCATAATTTATCAAGGTCCTCAAGCTCAGGCACAGGAGTTCGTCCTGAAATTCTTGTTAAAATTAATGTCTGGGTTTTTTCAGGTAAGGTATATTCCATATTCATGGATGCAGCAGCAGCAAAGGCTGCACTTACTCCGGGAATTGTTTTAAATTGAATTGAGAGCTTTTTTAATTCATAAAATTGTTCCAATATTGCACCATAAAGTGAAGGATCTCCGGTGTGGAGGCGTACAATTTTTTTTCCGGCAAAATAGGATGATTCTATGGTGTCAATGATTTCTTTTAAGTGCATGGATGCACTATTTATGGTTTTTACCCCGGGGTTTTTTGCCCATCCTAGCAATTCTTTCGGCACAAGGGAGCCTGCATAAATTATCAGATCAGCCTCTTTTAAGGCTTTCATTCCTTTTATGGTAATCAGTTCAGGATCACCAGGACCTGCACCAACAAATTGAACAGGATATAAAATAGTATTCATTTTCAGATTTCCTTTTTTCCATATATTATCCAGACAGGGTTAAGAGCTTCAAATCTATCTCCGTAGGGCATTTTTTTTAATTTTGAAATTTGTATTAAAGCAGCATCAGGGTTTAAATTTTTTTCTTTCATTATTTTTAATATTGGGTCAAGATTTTGGATTAAAACCGTATTTACAACAATTCTTCCGTTTTTTGTCAATCTGTTAATAGCAATTTTTAAAATTTTTTCAAGATCCTTACCCCCTCCTCCAATGAAAATTCTATCAGGATCAGGTAAATTTTCAAGCCCTTTAGGAAGTTCTGCATGGACAATATTAATATTTGATATATTAAATTTATCAATATTTTTTTCAATCATATTTATTCGCTGAATATTTTTTTCAATTGCAAAAATCTTACCTTTATTGATAATACCTGCAGCTTCTATTGAGACTGCTCCTGATCCTGCGCCAATATCCCAGAATATATGGGAATTTGAAATAAAGTTTAATTTTGAAGAGACAATACTTCGAACTTCAGGTTTGGTTATAAGACCTTTTTCATGGAAAAATTCAGAGTTTGCCATGCCAATGCCTGGAGATTTCAATTCCCCTGCCCTGAGTTTGCTGCTGTTTTGTTTTAAGATTACAATGTTTGGATGGGAAAAATTAAAATTTTTAATTTTTTCAAGATTATCAAACCATGTTATTTTTTCTTTGTCCGTATCAAGTCTTTCAAGCACGCACATTGTAAAATTTGTTTTGTTTTTTTTAAGAAGTTGTCCGGCAATCCAGGCAGGATCTCTGGTCTTATCCGTTAAGATACAAAATTTTTTATGACTGGAAAACAAATCTGATATATCCTGAAAATTTTTCCCGTGAAGGCTTAATAGTCTGGCATCCTGCCAGGATTCATTTATCTTGGAAAATGCCTTGGCAGCAGAGCTTATATTTGGCAAAACAGATATGTTTTTTCTACCTGTTTTTTTGATTAGATAAGATCCTATTCCAAAAAAAAGAGGATCTCCTGATCCCAGTACAACAATATTTTTTGTATTTTTGTATTTATTAATAGTATCAACAATAAAAGATAAATTATTTTTAATTTCAATTGTTTCAATGTTTTTAGTATTAAATAATTTAAGCTGGTCTGTGCCTCCTATCAATAAGTCGGCTTTTTCAATGATTTTTTTCTGTTTTGGGGTGATATCATCAAGGCTTTGCCCTGTTCCAACAATTTGTACCGGTTTCATCTATGCCACCATATAATAAATTGATCCTATTATTATTAAACTCATGATTCTAAATGCCTGACCCGTTAACAGCAGGGATAATCCTAATTTGGGCGAAAAAATCCCCAGGTATCTCGGGATCTGATGCCGCAGAGCCCGAATGGGAAAAGCAATTATATTGCCCAGTAAAAGAGCAATTGCTGTTTCTTTAATTGAAATTACACCAGCATCCATCAATGCTCCGGCTGCTGCAAATCCTGAAGTAAATTCGGCAGCAAAGCTTAATACTACCACAGATATTGAATGGACAGGTAAAATATTTGTACTGATTTTATTTGAAATAAGTGTATTTAAATTATCAAAAATCCCAAGGGCATTTAAAACAAAAACAAGGGTGTAAATAGGGAGAACCCAGGTGAAAATTCCAATTAAACGCGGTATGAGTTTTTCCTTTATTTTTAAAACAAAGCCCTGGTTTTTTTGTTTTTTATCATGGTCAGCAACACTTCTTAAATCCTGATTGTCTAAATCATGAGTCTGTCTTGCGGAAAAATAAAATTTGCTGAAAAATATAACCAGGAAAAATCTTAATAATGCAGCGGAAAATGTCAGAGAAAAATATATGGCGCCTGCAAAACCGGTTAAAGGCAAGACAATAAATAAAGTTGTGGGTAAATGAAGAAAATATGCAGGCAATTGGTTTAGATAATTTGTAAGAAACAATTGCATTCTGGATATCTTTTTTTCTTTAAAGAATTGTACAAGCATACCATTTGCAACTACTCCGGAAAAAAAGGCTGATATAAAAGCAGCACCGCATCTGTCTCCAAGCCTTGAAAATTTAAAAATAGGTCTTGCAAAAAAGGACATTTTTTTTGTCCAGCCTGAATTTTCAATTATTTGCCCCAGACCAAGCCCTATGCCTATAAAGAATAAGAGCCTTGCAAGAGGAAAGATAAGTTTGTCAATTGTATAATTTATTGAAACATTATCACAATTTAAATTTATAAATATTGTTAAAAATATTGTTACCAATATGGAGATAAAAAAATATACATATTGATTTTTTTTCTTTTTCATTTGGCTGCAAGAATCAGTGTCCAATAGTCAGGGGCACGGTTTTCAAGTTCTTTTATATTATCGATAATTTCTTCACCTTTTCTGCCGCATTTGGATATGGCAATGCTTTTTTCCATAAAACCTGTTTCTTTTAAAGCATTATTTATATCTTCTGTGTTTTTATAGGCTTTTACAATGGCAATTTTATCTACTTTATCTGCAATTGCCCGTATATTTTCACCACCATAGGCGCCTGACATTATGGCAAGGGTTTCCTCTGCTTCCACAAGGATTTTATTGCATCTGGCTGCAGCAGCATGGAAAGATGTAATTCCCGGAACAATTTCAATATCTGCCTCGGGTCTTATATTTTTCATGGCCTGTAAAATATATCCAAAGGTTGAATATGTTACAGGATCTCCAAGGGTTATAAAAGCAGCAGATTTACCCTTATCAAGAACCATTGCAATTTTTTCAGCATTATTATTCCATGCCTTTGCGCTTTTAATCTTATCCTTTATCATGGGAAAGGATAAATTTTGAATATCAGCATTTTTTGAAATATACGGCTCAGCGATTTTGAGGGCAAGGCTGTAGTTGTTTTTTGTGGAAGCAGCAGTAAAGATTACATCGGCTTCATTGATCAGCCGTATGGCTTTTTTTGTAATGAGTTCAGGATCGCCAGGACCAACACCTATTCCAAATAATTTTCCTTGTTGTTTCATTGGATAACCTTTTTAATCAAAATAATCATAATTAGTTAGAATTTTATATTTTTATATATATCTGGATATAAAATATGACCTATTGTTTTAATACCCAGGATAAGTCTGAAAACCGGTCTGGAGATAATTTGTTCATCTATCAGATAAATTTTACCATTGGCAACCGCCTTAATTGATTTAAATCCCGGTTCGTTTTTAATAATTTCCCTGGTAATATTATTCATAACGCCTTTTTGTGCAAGGAAAATATCAATTTCTGCACCATGGGATAGAATTTTTTCCTTACCATAATTTGCTATATTTGAATTTCTGGAAGTTTGAGCATCAATGGCAATATTAATACCTCCGGCAGTTTTTAAAACAAATCCGGGCATTGAGTTTCGGGTAAAAGTCTTCATGCGCTTATGGATTGCTTCAAAATAAACCTTTTTCTTTTTTTTTATATTTGATGTAAGTGTGCTTAGCTTTTCAACTTCTTTTTTAAAGTCTTTGACCATTTTTTCTGCCTGGGAATTTTTTCCGGTTAATGCTCCAAGTGCAAGCCAGTAGTCAAACATTTCTTCGGTACTTGAAGGCTGCAGAGATATTATTGTTATGCCGAGTTTTTCAAGGGAGGTGAAAAGTTTATGATAACCCTTATCGATCATGGGGCGGATAATGATCAGGTCAGGATCAGCGCCAATGAATTTTTCAGCATCGTCATGGTAGGAAAATCGTTTTTTTGAATTTACCTTTGGAGGGAATTTATCATTTATTGATATTCCTATAATTTGCTTGTCAGCCCCAAGGTAAAACAGATTTTCAGTATGGGCTCCATACAGGGAAATTATTTTTGTAAAGGGTTTTGAAACCTCAATATGTCTTCCTGCCTTGTCAATAATGGTTTTGGAAAAACCATCACCCATGAATAATATTAGCCAGAAAAATAATATCATTGAGAAGAAAATAATTTTTTTATTCATTTGTATCACCATAAATCATCATTGTTTAGTTAAAAAGTATACCTGGTTTGCAGAACAAAATTTGTTAAATTCGATTTGAGCATCAATATTATAAACCTGTTTGATTATATCTTTTGTTAAAACCGCCTCGGGTTCTCCCGATGCAATTATGCTGCCTGATTTTAAAAAAATCATATAATCTGACCATATGGATGCAAAATTAATATCATGAAAAACTGAAATAACAATTATTCCTTTTTGTTTAATCTGGTTTTTCAGATTTTTCAGCAAGTTGATTGAATGGCTGATATCCATATTGGAAAAAGCTTCATCAAGTAAGAGTATGGGAGTTGTTTGACATAATGCCCGGGCAAAGACAACTCTCTGGGTTTCTCCACCGCTCAGGCAGGTGACTTTTCTTCCCATTAATTCCTGAATCTGGGTGATTTCAGCAATATTATTCACAATTTTGATATCTTCTTTGTCAGGAGAGAAAAAACGACCCATATAGGGACGTCTGCCCATGGTCACAACCTCCCTTACAATAAAAGGGAAATTAATATAATAGTCCTGGGAAACCAGGGCAATTTTTTTTGCCATCTGGTTTTTTGAAAAAGAATTAATATTGGTGTTATCAAATAATATTTCTCCGGAATCAGGTTTTAAATATCCGGTTAAAAGATCCAGAAAAGTGGTTTTTCCGCTTCCATTGGGACCTAAAATAGAATAAAAATTTCCAGGCTCAAATTGTATATTAAAATTATTTATAGCCGGGATATTGTTTTTAGAATCATGGGAAAAGAAAATATTCTGGGTCTGGATTTTCATATTAAATTTTCCTATTTTACATGGCTCTTTTTAAAAATCCAGCAGAAAACAGGACCTCCAACAAGTGCTGTTAGAACTCCAATTGGTATTTCATGGACAAGGACAGCCCTTGTTATTGTATCTGCAAAAAGGAGCAGCAATGCCCCTGCAATCATGGAAACAGGAATAACTTTTAAATTGTCCGGTCCTGTTATAAGTCTTACCATATGCGGGACTAAAAGCCCGACAAATCCGATAATACCCGAAACTGAAACTGAAATTGCAGCAAGGAAAGAACCGGTTGAAAGCAATATTATGGTGACTTTTTTTATATCAACACCAAGACTGGAAGCAGATTTATCACCAAGGGATAAAAGGTTTAAATCCCTTGCAAAAATAATTGATATAAAAAATCCGATTATTAAAAATCCTGAAACTAAAATGACATCCAGCCAGGTTTTAGAAGCAAAACTGCCCATGAGCCAGAAAATAATTACAGAGACCTGCTCGTCTGCTATATATTTGAGAAAGCTGATGCCAGCAGATAAAATCGCACCGATTATAATACCTGATAAAATAAGGTTATTTGATGAGAGAGTATGACCTTGTTTACCATTGGAATTAGAAAGAAAAAGCACAAGGAAAAGGGTGGAAATTGCCCCTGCAAAAGCAAATAATGGTATGGATACCAAAAAAAGTCCGAGATTTAATATGATGGCAATACATGCGCCAAAGGCAGCGCCAGCTGATATGCCAAGGGTATAGGGATCAGCCAGGGGATTTAAGAGAATGCCTTGAAAAAGGGCACCTGAAACAGCAAGGGCGCCTCCAACCAAGGAACACGTCAGGATCCGCGGCAGCCTGACTTCCAAAACAATAACCCTGAGTTTTTCCGGGATATCTGAAACAAATCCAATATTATGGGTTATTTTCCATAGAACAATTTTGCAGACTTTAATAAAACTGATATCCACATAGCCCATGGCAGAAGATATAAGAATCATTAAAATTAAAGAAAAAGAGAACAGGGTCACCAGAGTCCCTGTTCTCTTTTTTGCAATGGCTTTAACTTTGATATTCAAACAGCCAATCCTTCTTTGCCGGGCATCAGAGAGTCAAAACCCTGAGGCAAATAAATCTGCCCCATACTCCTTTGTCCTGAAATGCCCATGGCAGACATGATTTTTATAAATCTGTTAAAAGTCTGCCATTTTTTTTGAGTTAAAGTCATGGAAAAAACATGATGAAAAAAAGAGATTAAATTAAAATATGGTTCCACGTGAAACATATTGGTGGAGGTGTTTAGAATTTTAAAAATCTTTTTTTGCAAAATGCTATCCATAATCTTTTTCTCAATAATAAAACAATTTGGAAGGGCGTAAAAAAAACCCATATCAAAATATTGATATGGGAACCGTATTTTTCCACATTTTTTTAAGCCCAAGCCTAATTCCTCGTCAGCTTAACGAACTTCTGCCAGGCAGGTTTTCTGGCTCTCGGATCATATTTCGACTTTATCTTCCCACAGGTAAAATACTACCCCATAGTGATTATTAAAGCCATCATCCCCGATTACAGCGGCGGGTCCGCTCCTGATTTGAACAGGATTCCCTATTATCTGCAATACAGCACCTTGGCACTAACCAAACAATCTATAAAACTATGAAATAAAAGTCAAGTAATTTCAGTATCTTGATTCCAGCCCGCTTGAAAAATTATTATAAAGCCTGATTTAATCGGGCTTAGGCAGGATAGGTGTTATCAATCAACGACTCTTTAAATATTTGATTTAGAGAATCAAAAGGTATCTTTTGGTCAATAGGTTTTTCAGAATATGCCTCAAGGCGGTGAAGTTCATTTTCAATAAATTGATTAACTATTTTATTTGCAGGGCCGACATCCATTTCCCTGGCGGCTTTTTTCATTGTTAAAAGTTTTGATATCTCATCATTCAGTGCCTTATTCTTTTGTACCAAGGCTCTAAGTCTCTCAAATTCAATCGGTGCAGTTTCTCTTCGCGTTTCAAGCCATTTTATTGCGAGCAAAGGGCGCAGCACATAAAAGTATTTTTTCAAGCGCACTTGTTTTTGTTTAAGGTATCCTCGATAGTTAGCCTTTGCCATACTTCGATAGTGGTATATTCCTTTTTCAATCGAATAAATAGAATCAAGCAATAATCTTGATTTTTTAGCAAACTTTCCATCATCAATATAAATGATAGGAGATTTTAACCATTCAACAAAAGCAGGGTTAGATTTCCAGTAAAGCTTTAAGGCTTTTCGAATATCCCACCCACTGATATCGATTTCATCTACAATGTCATATTCAATAACATCACGTTTGTCTTCAAGATTAATATCAAGATACCATTCCATTGTATGTGCATAGATGAATCGTACATCATAGTCACTGTTTTGAGATTCAAACCCCCAGGCTCTGCTGCCTGATTCGATGGCATACAAAATTTTTACGCCATGTTCGATTTCGGTTTTTTTAAGCCTTTTTAAAATTTTGTTTTGCATTGTTTTTGAAATCATTTTGAGAGATAACCGTAAAGCTGAACTGCCAGGAGAGCTATGCCGAGCACTCAGCAAAGTTAAAATTTGTTCCAAAGCTGTATTCTGGGAGTCGC
>CAZTEM010000053.1:0-22031 GCA_964612755.1 uncultured Desulfobacterales bacterium
TAAATTATTTTCTAAATTATTTTCAATCGAGAATTGCTGTTGTAAACCATTTTATAATTTGTTAAATGATAACTATAAATTATATTTTATTATTATTATTGGAAACTAAATCATGATCAGAGTTGGTATTATCGGAGCAACAGGTTACACTGGTGCAGAACTAATTAGACTTATTCACAATCACCCGGATGCTAAACTTTCAGTATTAACATCCAGAACTTTTGAGAACCAATTAATTTCTAATGTTTTCCCAAAATTTAAAAATATTATTGATCTCAAATGTCAAAGTCTTGATATTGATCGTATTTCAGAACAAATTGATGTTGCTTTTTTATGTTTACCCCATTCTATCTCCATGGAATATGCCCCTGGTTTTTTTAAAAATCAAATCAAAATAATTGATCTTTCAGCAGATTACCGATTCACAAATATTGATTCCTATGAATCAGCATACCAAACTCATACTTCAAAAGAACTTCTTGATTTAAGTGTTTATGGTTTAAGTGAAATCAATAAAGAAAAAATACAACAAGCTGATATTATTGGCAATCCCGGATGCTATCCAACTAGTTTTCTCCTGCCAATGATACCTCTTGTAAAAGAACAAGCTATTGATACTAAATTAATAATTTCCGACTCAAAATCTGGTGTAAGTGGCGCTGGAAGGGCTCCTTCCCTTGGAACACATTTTTGTGAAACAAATGAATCTTTTAAGCCGTACAAAGTTTCTAAACACAGGCATACTCCTGAAATGGAAGAAAAATTATCTGAAATATATAATAATCAAATTAAAATTACTTTTGTACCTCATTTACTCCCTGTTACGCGAGGAATGTTGACAACTATTTATACAAATGTTTTAGAAAAAACCACAAGAGCCGATATTAAAGATATCTTTCATAAATACTATGGGGAAAAATATTTTATTAGAATTTTGCAAAAAGAGAAATTTCCTGATATACTAAGTGTTAGAGATACTAATTTTTGCGACATAGGGTTTCACATAGATGAAAGTACAAATAGAATAGTCATTGTTTCTGCCATTGATAACATCTTGAAAGGTGCTGCAGGACAGGCTATACAGAATATGAATATTATTTTTAATCTAGAAGAGGGTACTGGCTTAAGTGCAATCTGACAATTTTATTAAATTATCACTTGACACAAGCCAATTATACCTTTAATAAAGGATGTAATGAAAAAGAACTTAAAAATTTGGTTTTATACTGGATCATCTTCAAATATTAAAGAAATTAATGTTCCACAGCACATTGCTTACCTGTCTTTTTCAATTATCCTGCTTCTTTTCCTAAGTCTTATATATATCGGTTTTGACTATTATACACTCAAATCCAATTCCCTTAATAATAACTGCTTAAGTAATCAAATCACTAAACAAAAAAATGAGATATATTCTCAAAGGGAGCAAATTCAAAATTTTGCTAAAACCATTACCGAATTAAAGGAACAAGTCAAAAATCTTTATATTTTTGAAAATAGAGTAAGGGTTATTGCTGACATAGGCAAAGCTGAAAATTCCAGCGGGCTTATTGGTGTTGGGGGTATACCAAATACGGAATTAGATTATAATTTAGAACCTGATGTTAAACATAATAATTTAATTAGAGAAATGCACGAACAGATACAACAGACTAATATTGCTGTTCTTAACCAAACTCAGGATTTTAAAGAATTAATTAAAGCATTGCGCAAAAAAAAGAATATACTTGCATCTACTCCTTCTATCAAGCCGGTTCATGGTTGGATATCCTCTGTGTTTGGATATAGAGTGTCACCTTTTACCGGACTTAAAGAATTCCATTCAGGTCTTGACATTGCCAATAAAAAAGGCACTAAAATAATTGCTACTGCCAATGGAAGAGTGTCCTATGCAGGCAAAAAACTATTAATTGGTAATCTTGTTGCTATTGATCATGGGCATGGGATTGTTACTAAATTTGGACATTTAAATAAAATCCTTGTTAAATATGGACAAAAAGTCAAAAGAGGGGATGTTATTGGTCTGATGGGTAACACTGGCAGAAGCACAGGTCCCCATGTTCATTATGAAGTAAGAATAAATGGCACTCCAGTTAATCCAGCTAAATATATTCTTAACTAAAAAATCAAAAAAATCCTTTAGATTTCGTTTTTTTTCTTTTTATTTATCAAAAAATGATTATATATTTTATTTAGACTATATTTAATTATAATTATTGATAGGATTAATCTATGTTTTTAGACTTTCTAACTAAGCTTTTTGGTTCAAACAATGATAGAATTATTAAAAAAATGCATCCATTGGTTGAGCAGATCAACTCTCTTGAACCAGCAATGCAAAAACTTGAGGATCATGATTTCCCAAAGAAAACCCTTGAATTTAAAGAAAGAGTTAAAAACGGGACTTCGCTTGACGAGATCCTTCCCGAAGCTTTTGCTTTAGCAAGAGAGGCTTCTTTTCGATCCCTTGGCATGCGCCATTATGATGTTCAATTAATTGGTGGTATTGTCCTTCACAATGGTTCCATTGCCGAGATGAAAACCGGTGAAGGTAAAACTATTGTTGCGCCTCTTGCTGCATACTTAAATTCGCTTACTGGCAAAGGTGTTCATGTTATTACGGTTAATGATTACCTGGCAAAACGTGACTCTGAATGGATGGGAAAGCTATTTAATTTTCTTGGATTGACTGTTGGAGTTATAATTCATGATTTAGATGATCAGGAAAGGAAAAATGCATATAACTCTGATATAACCTATGGGACTAATAATGAGTTTGGATTTGATTATTTAAGAGACAATATGAAATTTGAGAAACGTGATCTTTGCCAGGGTTATCTCAATTTTGCTATTGTTGATGAAGTTGATTCTATTTTAATAGATGAAGCAAGGACCCCTTTGATCATCTCAGGACCGACTGATGACTCTACTGGGCTTTATCATCAGATGGATACAATTATTCCAAGTTTCAAAAAAGAAATCCATTATACAATAGATGAAGAATCAAAAAGTGTTATGCTGACCGAAGAAGGTATTGCCCATGGTGAAAAACTCTTAAACATTGATAATCTCTATGACCCCAGCAATATCGACACTTTGCACCATCTTAATCAGGCAATGAAGGCACACAAATTATTCAAACGAGATGTTGATTATGTAGTAAAAAATAATGAAGTCATTATAGTTGATGAATTTACAGGTCGTCTTATGACAGGCAGGAGGTATAGTGACGGGCTGCATCAGGCTCTTGAAGCAAAAGAGAATGTAAAAGTTGAAAATGAAAATCAGACTCTTGCGTCTGTAACTTTTCAGAATTATTTCAGGATGTACAAAAAGCTTGCAGGCATGACAGGAACAGCTGCAACCGAAGCCTCAGAATTTAAAAAGATATATAACCTTGATGTAATAATTGTTCCGACTAACCTGCCGATGGTTAGGAATGATATGCCCGATGCCATTTATAAAACAAAAAAAGAAAAATTTGATGCTGTTATTAAAGATATTATTAAATTACATAAAAAAGGACAGCCAGTACTTGTAGGAACTATATCCATAGATGTTTCAGAAGATTTGAGCAAAAAACTCAAAAAAAAAGGAATAAAACATTCAGTTTTAAATGCAAAGCACCATAAATCAGAAGCTGAAATTGTTGCCAATGCCGGTCAAAAAGGTATTGTTACCATTTCAACCAATATGGCAGGCAGGGGTACTGATATTGTCTTGGGTGAAAATGTAAAAGAACTTGGTGGTCTTCATATTCTCGGAACCTCCAGGCATGAATCCCGTCGTATTGATAACCAGCTCAGAGGTCGTGCAGGAAGGCAGGGCGATCCAGGATCATCAAAATTTTATTTATCCCTTGAAGATGAACTTTTAAGAATTTTTGGTGGGGACAGGATCCATTCTATTATGGATAAAATTGGAATTGGCGAAGGTGAGCCCATTGAACATAAATTAATAAGTAAAGCCATTGAAAATGCCCAATCAAAAGTTGAAGGGCAAAACTTTGAAATACGAAAGCATCTTTTAGACTATGATGATGTCATGAATCAACAAAGAGATTCAATATATAGTCAAAGACGGAAGGCTTTAGAGGGGGAAGACCTTAAAACTACCATTCTTGATATGATTGAAGATCATACCTATGATATAATTGAGCAATATGAAAAGAACAAAAAGCCTATAAGTGACTGGGATATCAAAGGATTATCCGATGGAATTTTTAATCAGTTTAATTTCAAGATCAATTCAGACTTTATTTTAAAGGAAAATTTTAATAAAGAAGATTTAGCTCAATATATTATTTCCAAGGCTAAAGATATATATTTAGAAAAAGAAAACCTGATTGGTGAAGAAGAATTCAGATCCTTTGAACGGTTTATCATGCTTCAAACTGTTGATTCTTTATGGAAAGATCATTTATTGTCCATGGATTATCTTAAAGAAGGAATCAGCCTTAGAAGTTATGGTCAGCAAGACCCGTTAATAATATATAAAAGAGAAGGTTTTGCAATGTTTGAAGACCTTATTTTTCGTATAAAAGAAGAGACCTTGAAAATTCTTTTCAGGATTAAAATAGAGACGACCGCTCCCATAGCTAACTTGAACAGACCTAAACAAAACGAATTGTCTTTTTCCCATTCAGATGAGTCTGCAATAAAGCAGCCATTTAGAAAAAAAAGCGAAAAAATTGGTCGAAATGACCCTTGTCCGTGTGGAAGCGGGAAAAAATATAAAAAATGTTGCGGGTTATAAAATGTCCCAGACTGATACTGATATATCGATTCAATCATCGTTACAAGAACTTAATAAAACCACCAAGCCACCAATGTATAAGGTGATTATATTAAATGACGATTATACCACCATGGACTTTGTTGTTGAAATTCTAATGAAAATTTTTCGGAAAAGTCTTGAAAAAGCTACAAAAATAATGCTTAATGTACATAGGGAAGGTAAAGGAATCTGCGGATTATATACACATGAAATTGCTGAGACTAAAATTGAAACTGTACACATGCTTGCGCAGGAACAGGGATTTCCTTTAAGGTGTACCATGGAGAAGGAGTAAGCACATGATAAGTAAAGAATTAAGTTCAGCTCTGGGATTTGCAGTCCGTGAAGCTAAAAAAAGAAGACATGAATATGTATGTGTTGAACATGTCCTGTTCGCAATTCTTAACCATGATTCAGGTGCACAAATCGTAAAAAATTGCGGTGTTGAACCTGAAAAAATTAAAGATGACCTTGAATCTTTTTTTAATGAAAAAATGACAAAAATAGACAAGGCTGAAGAATATGTGCTTCAACAGACAATTGGTTTTCAACGCATGATTCAGCGAGCTATTAATCAGGCTCGATCAGCAGAAAAAAACGAAGTCAACCTTGGTGATATCCTTGCTTCAATTTTTTTGGAAAAAGATTCCCATGCAGCATATTTTCTTGAATCAGAGGGATTGGCAAGGGTAGATGTCTTAAATTATATTTCCCATGCAGATAATAGACCCAGATTATCATCTTCTTCAAATTCTTCCCCTGGAAAATTCAGGCAGCCTGCCAAGGAGAAAACAGCTCAAAAAAAACAAAACCCTTTAGCATTATTTACAACAAATTTATTAAAAAAAGCTGAAGAAAATAAAATTGATCCTTTAATCGGGCGATCAAATGAGACTCAAAGACTCATGCAGGTCCTCTGTAGAAGACGTAAAAACAACCCCATATTGGTTGGTGATCCTGGTGTAGGTAAAACTGCGATTGCAGAAGGGCTTGCGTTAAAGATTCAAAAAAAAGATGTGCCTGACCTTTTAGAAGATTGTGAACTTTTTTCATTGGATATGGGTACCTTACTTGCCGGAACAAAATACCGAGGTGACTTTGAACAGCGCTTAAAAGATGTTATCAATGAATTAAAAACCAAAAAAAATGCTCTTTTAATTATTGATGAAATACATACAGTTGTTGGTGCCGGTGCTACGACCAGCGGTTCAATGGATGCATCTAATATCCTAAAGCCTGCTTTATCCAATGGAGAAATTAAATGTGTTGGCACAACTACCTATGAAGAATACAAAAACCATTTTGAAAAAGACAGAGCCTTTTCAAGAAGATTTGAAAAAATTGAAGTATCAGAACCTTCTGTTGAAGAGTCCATTGAAATTTTAAAAGGACTTAAGCCTTATTATGAAGAACATCATAAACTTAAGTACACTGATGAAGCAATTGAGTATTCTTCAAAACTTTCCAATAAATATATCAATGATCGATTTTTACCTGACAAGGCTATTGACGTAATGGATGAAGCCGGTGCGTATTTACGATTGAACAAAAAGAAAAATCAGGGTAAAATTTCTCAAAATGATATTGAATATATAGTTTCCAAAATAGCAAAAGTTCCTGTTGCCAGCATTTCATCTTCTGACAAGAAAAATTTAAAAAAACTCGATAAAAACCTTTTAAAAGTTATCTATGGTCAAGATGCTGCTATTGAAACTCTAACAACATCAATTAAAAGGTCAAGAGCTGGTCTTGCATCTCCTGACAGGCCCATTGGTTCTTTTCTGTTTATAGGCCCCACCGGTGTTGGAAAAACAGAAGTTGCAAAACAATTAGCATACCATATGGGAATAAAATTTTTACGTTTTGATATGAGCGAATATATGGAAAAACACGCTGTATCAAGGCTTATAGGAGCACCTCCAGGATATATCGGGTTTGACCAGGGTGGTATTTTAACTGATTCAATACGTAAAAACCCCCATTGTATTCTCTTGCTTGATGAGATCGAAAAAGCTCATCTGGATCTTTATAATATTTTATTGCAAATAATGGATTATGCGACATTAACTGATAATAATGGCAAATCTGCTGACTTTAGAAATGTTATTATTCTCATGACATCCAATGCTGGAGCAAGAGAGATGAGCTCGAATCAGATAGGGTTTGGCAACGATATAAAAGAAGCTGAATCCCATGGATTAAAAGCTGTTGAAAAGACTTTCAGCCCTGAATTTCGAAATCGGCTTGATGCTATAGTACAATTCAATCATTTATCTCAACAAATTATGGAATTAATTGTAGATAAAGATATGGCACAAATTAAAAATTTGCTTAAAGAAAAGAACATTGAAATCATCTATTCTAAAAAAGTTCGCGCCTTTCTTGCTGAAAAAGGATATGATCCCAAATTTGGAGCTCGACCCCTCCAGAGATATATCCAGACAGAAATAAAAGACAAATTATCAGATGAGATTCTTTTTGGCAAGCTTTCTAAGGGTGGGAAAGTATCTATCGGATTCAGGAATAAAAAGCTTACGTTTAATTATACTAAATAATCTATTTAAATAAATGTCAGTATTCCAATTATCCTATGACCTTGGATTTCCTCCTCCTTATCTATCAGAGCCCAATGGTTTATTATGTGTAGGTGGAGATTTATCCTCTAAACGTCTATTACTTGCCTATGCTAATGGGATATTCCCATGGTATTCAGATGATGAACCGATTTTATGGTGGTCTCCTGATCCAAGACTTGTAATCTATCCTGGTAAAATCAAAATATCAAAAAGTCTGAAAAAAAAATTAAAAAAAAACTATTTTAAGATTACCATGGACACGGCATTTAAGGATGTGATCCATGCATGTGCAGATTCCCGTACTCAGAAGAATGAAGAAACATGGCTTTTAGAAGAGATGATAAATGCATATATAGAGCTTTATGATCAAGGATTTGCCCACTCAGTGGAATGCTGGAAAGGAAAGGAACTCGCAGGAGGACTTTATGGCATTTCACTTGGCAGATGTTTCTTTGGAGAATCCATGTTTTCATATATCAGCGACGCATCAAAAGTTGCGCTGGTCAGTCTTTCAGATTATCTTTTTAACTTGGATTTTGATCTGATTGACTGTCAAGTCACAAGCAAGCATCTAATAAGCATGGGAGGTCTTGAAATCCCAAGAAAAGAATTTTTATCCATATTAAAACTTTCCTTGCAAAAGCCAGGTATAATAAAAAAATGGACTTATTAGATATACTTTTCCAATATCAGATTAATAACCTTTTCAACACTTTTTTTTACAATTTGTGTACATTCAATTGAAAACGTTTTTATATCGCATGCTTCAATTCCAATAATACTGATTTTTTCAGGGATTTTACCATCCAATGTTTTATTATAAAGATTTATAACGCTTGCAAGGTCAAATCCATGGGCAAAACTTAAATTAATTGAATTTTCAATACTATTTATATCAAAATCCTGCTCAAAAATAGTTCCGGGAACATTACCTGTTAAAAAAGCATCAATTACAATTAAATGATCAACGTCGCAAAGAAGATCAACAATAGCAATCCCGCCTGTACCACCATTTGTCAAAATAACATTTTCAGGAATATATGATTTTTCCTGCAAGCCTTGTATAACATATAATCCTGCACTATCATCCGTGAGAATACCAGAACCTATACCTAATATCTGAATAGTTTTATCTTTGATTTTATCCACGTTTTATAATTCTAAGTATCTGTTTGTTCTGCAAAATTCTTATCTCCATGGGCATTTTACCTGGCATAGCATGTGTAGCACAGGCAAGACAAGGATCATAAGCTCTAAAAGCCATTTCAATTTGATCCAGTATTGCATTATCTGAAGCACCGTTTTTTATCAAATTTTTAGCAGCCCTTCTAACAGACATATCCATACCAGCATTATTTTGTGCTGTTGCTACAATCAAATTTACATCTTTTACAATACCATTGGAATCGGTTTTATAATGGTGATAAAGGGTGCCACGGGGCGCTTCTACCACACCAACGCCCTCACATGGTGTATCAGTTGGTATGGTCATCACATCAGGATCACCAATGTCTTTATGATGGGATAAATCTACAATATCTTCACAGGCCTGTAAATTTTCAATAAGTCTTGCCCAATGAAATGCCAGAGTATTATGGACAATATTTGTTTTAAAAACAGAATAGAATTCCTCATAAGCCTCATTTGCAAGGGGAGTTGTCATACCATCGGAAGCATTAAGCCTTGCAAGGGAATTAACTCTGTAAATTCCACTATCCATTCCATCAACTCTTCCCTGCCAGCCGACATTTTTCAAATATGGAAATTTTAAATATGTCCAGGGCTCAACACGCTCTGCTATATGATCAAGGTAATTTTCCACTTTGAATTTTACAAATTCTTTCCCTTCAGGGTTTACAACTCTTATATCTCCATCATAAAAATCAACTTTCCCCTTGTTATTAACCATGCCCATATAATACGTCTTATGGATATAAGTATCACTCAATATCATATCCATATATTTATCATTTGCCAGAACCAAATCCTTGAATAACTGAATTGAGACCTGTGCAAAGTCTCTCATTTCAAGGCTCATTTTTTTTATTTCATCTATTTGATCTTTTGTTATGGATTTTGAAAGCCCTCCGGGAATGGAAGCAACCGGATGAATAGCATGCCCCGCTATTATTGATTGAATTTTCTGGGCATACCCTCTTATCTTCATAACCTGTTTGCCTGTATCAAGTCCCAGAACTTCAATCAAACCAAGAATATTTCGTTTAGCAGGTTCAGCATCAAATCCCGGAACAAAATCTGGAGCAGCCAGAGCAAAAAAATGTAATAAATGACTATGACTCATATGTGCGTTATAAAAAAGCCTTCTTAACCTGACAGCAGGTTCAGGAATTTTAACATTATATACTGCATCACATGCTTTTGAAGATGCCATATGGTGTGCACCCGGGCAAACCCCGCAAATTTTAGGCATGATTCGTGGAAGTTCTTCAACAGGTCTTCCCTGGCAGAATTTTTCAAACCCGCGCAATTCAACAACCTGAAAATAAGAATCAGAAACATTCCCGTCATCATCCAAAATAATATCTATTTTCCCATGACCTTCTAATCTGGTAATTGGTGAAATTGTAATTTTTTTACTCATTATAGTGCCTCTTATTTCCCATCATTCATTTTTTTATTAATCAGTGCATTGGGTAATGAAAATCTGTAAAAAGTACCCAAAGGGTCTTTAATTGAATTCACAGGTCTCAACATCTCACCCCTTACAACATCATCATCCTTTCCTTTTGTAACTATACTTCCAAATGCCGATATAGCCTCGGTTCCTTGGTCATATTGTGCATCAGTGGGACCAAAACAACCCCTGCATGGCATATTTGCATTAATGCAGGTTGTTCCGCAGCCGGATCTTGTAAAAGGTCCCATACAGATAATTCCCTGCTCTAAAAAACACAAATCCGGATCAATGATTTTCTCATGGGGTCTTATAATGGTTTTTACAATATTTGAAGTTCTTGTAATATTTCTTTTGCATTCAGAACACAAGGCTTTTTCTCCGGCAATCACAGTATTTTTTGGCGGCAAATCACCATTTTTAGAGTATCCTGCTATAATTTGCACTGCCTTAATTATGATATCATAGGTTGGCGGGCAACCAGGCAAAAAATAATCCACATCAACCACTTGACCAAGTGTATTTACAAAATTTTGAAAACTTGGGAGTTCAAGTGAAAAATTATCTTTTTTAACTTCTGGTTCAGGAAATATTTTATCAGGATTCAAACTTGATACAGTCTCTGAATACGCACAATTAAAAACACCTTCTCTATCTGTAAAATTTGCCATGCCAGGGATACCGCCAAAGCAGGCACAGGAACCAAAAGCAATCATTACCTTGCTTTTTTTTCTTAATAATTGAGCGTCTTCTTTATGCTCAGAGGTTCTTATCATGCCATTAAATAAAGTTATATCAATACTATCATCTTCATATTTTTCCACATCTTTTCTTTTAAAATCCATGGCAACAGGCCAATAAACGATATCTGCAATACTTGTGATATCAAAAATTTTTTCTTCAAGATCAAGTATTGCCACATCACATCCACCACACGCGCCTGCCCAGTTAATGGCTATCTTGATTTTATCTTTCATTTTTTTCTCCTCTTTCATATTGCAGCTCAGATTGCATACCAACAGGATTTGGACCTAATTTTCGTAATTTTTCATCCATGGTATTTACTCGTTTTGCAAGGTTAATTGAATCTGAAACTCCTAAATAATCAAAAATCAATCTTGATGTGCTGAGTCCAAGCTGATTCATAAGCTGAGAGGCAAGCTGCGTTCTTCTATCTGACAAATAGTTCCCATGAAGATGATGGCAGCTATTAGGGGGGCATCCTCCAACAATAATTCCATCGACCCCTCTTTTAAACATCTCAAACAATAATGCTGTATGAACCGAAGAAGAACATCTTGTTCGTATTACTCTAAAATTAGTAGGAAGTTCGCAATTATATTTTTTTATAAAATCTGCTGCAGAATATGAGCACCAATAACATAAAAGACCTAATATTCTGGGCTCTCCAGGTTTTAAATTATCAAAAGCAACATCAACCTGGTCAAGTATTTGTTTTTCTGAAAAATTGACAAGTGATGCAGCATGTGTAGGGCATACAGCCTGACAAAGACCACAACCCTGACAAAATGCCTGGTCAACAATTACTATACCCTCATTATCTATTGAAATAGCACCATGGGGGCAGACACTTTCACAAAATCTACAACTTATGCATTTTTCAGGATCAATATTATTTGCAAATTTATGAATATTCATCTCTTTATTAAGCATACGGGGTATAAGATTCATCGCAGCTGCCCTGCCCTGCTCCACAGCCTGCTGTACAATTTTTGGACCATTGGCAGAGCCTGCAGCATATACTCTATCAACAAAAGTCTCAGTCGGCCTGAATATTCTTGGCTGGTTTTCAATGGGAAAACCTGTGGCATCCAAAGGTATTTTCAGCATATCAGCAAGAGTTTTGCTTTGCTTTACAGGTGTCTGGGCAGAAGCCAGCACAACCATATCAGCTGTGATTTCAAGATTACCTTTGTCATCAAATACATAATCTTCCATTGTGGATGATTTTTGTTCACCCAATTGTTTAAGTTGTATTTTTAATGAGGAATTTGAATCATCATTTTGCTGAATTGATTCAAGGTTGCCCTGGACAAATTCTATACCAAGGTTTTTAGCTGTATTATATAAGGCTTCAAAAGTTCTTTCATAGGTTCGTATATCATAATAATAGACGATTGTAATACCTGCTGCCGGAAGCATATTGGAAACCTGAATTGCCTGTTTCATGGTTGTTGCGCAACAGGTTTTTGAACAATAGGGAACACCATTACTCAATTTATCGCCAACAGCTCTTGAACCGGAACAAAGCATAAACACAATATGTTCCGGTTCAGTATTATCCAAAGGACATTTTAAACCATGGTCAATAATTCTCTCAAACTCCATGCCAGTAACCACATTAGTTTCTTTTGTTCCATATTCATCAAATTCTTCAAGGCTTTTATGCTCAAATCCAGTACTTAAAAATACTGCCCCAAAGTCATCCTCAAAATATTGATTTTTTGCATGCAGATTAACCGCATCTGCCGGGCAGACATCCAGACATTTTCCACATTCTGTGCAGAATTCTTTAATAAGATTAAACGAATCAGGGATTGCCATGGGAAAATCTTTATCAATAGCTTTTCTTGTGAAAATACCTTCTTCAAAATCATTTTTTGCAAATTCAGGACAAACTTCAGCACATTTACCACAGGATATACATTTGTCCGAATCAACATATTCAGGAGCTTTTTTAATTTTTACATGAAAATTACCATTGATTTTACTTATATCTAAAATTTCAGAATCAACATAGGCAGATACTGAAGGTTCAACAATAGTATTATTTATATGAACCGGTCCCACACAATGGCTGATACATTTCCCGTTCCAGTTTTCACTTTGAAATAAAATTCTTATCTGGGGCACACGTCCACCAAGATAGGGTTTTTTCTCAACAAGTGTTGCCTTTAAACCAACCTGGGCAATATTCTTTGCAGCCTCAAGACCAGCTGCCCCGCCTCCTATGATTAAGGCTTTTTCCTTAATCATTAACTTTTTCGCCTGGGGTTTATCATTAAGCAATCTAACATAGGCCATGCGTATCTGATCAAGGGCTTTATTAAAAGAGTCCTGATTTTTCTCATGGATCCATGCACATTGTTCTCTTATGTTCGCAACTTCAAACATTGAAGAATCCATTCCATATAAATTCATTAATGAAGAAATTTTCTGCTCGGGAAATTTTAAGGAAGATCTTGCAGAACATCCTATGAAAAGGAATGCATCAATCTTGTCTTTTATAAATCCCTCGAAAACTGATTCGAGGACCTTTTTTTGACATAATGCCGAAACATGTACAATAGATTGCATATTATCAAATTCACTAATTTTGTCATAAAGCAGGTCAGTATCAATTTTAGATGAAATTTCTCCCTGACAATCGCAGATAACTGCTCCGATTTTAGGGTAAGTCATAATAGTATTCTCCGAAAAATAAAGTTTATAAAACTTAATTTCTACCAAATATGAATTATAGTCTAACAAATGAAAATAAATGTTCAATGATTTTTTATTTTTTTTTAGTACCGCTATTAACACCTTAAAATTTAAATCCTTGATTATTTTAAAAAATGTATAATGTTAGGCTTTGTTAGTTTTAGTTTTTATTAAAAGCTTTGCTATTTCTTAACTTTTAAGGTATTCTAAATTTATTGGAGACTGAAAACACAATGCTATTGAAACTTTTTTTGGCGTTTACTTTAATACCGGTTATTGAATTATATTTACTCATTAAGATAGGAACTGTTATTGGCAGTTTGAATACAATTTTACTTGTAATTTTAACTGGTTTCGCTGGTGCCTGGCTTGCAAGATTAGAAGGCATGAACACTATGCTTAAAGTCAGAAGAAATTTAGATCAGGGTATTATGCCGGCAGAAGAATTGATTGATGCATTAATAATCTTTTGCGCAGGCATTTTGTTAATTACTCCTGGTATTTTAACAGATTTTTCAGGACTTCTGCTATTATGGCCGGTTACAAGAGCTAAATTTAAACAATTTTTAAGAAAAAAATTTGATGCTATGAGTCGTAAAAACGATATTAATATAACTTATTTTCATTAAAAAATCTTTGAACTTAAAAATTTTTATTGTGTATAATTGAATATGGATATTAGAGAACAAGTTATAACATTAATCAAAAAAAAGGACAGCGATCTCCCAACCCTTCCTGCTATTGTAGACAGGATTATATCTGCTGCTTCTGACGAAAAAACTACCACTGAAGAGCTTGCCGATGTTATAGCCTTTGACCAGGGAATGACAAATAAACTATTAATTCTTTCCAACTCTGTTTATTATGGACAGAGAACTAAAGTTGATACCATAAAAAGAGCAATAACCGTAATAGGTTTTGATGAAATAATCGGCATTGCTCTTGCTATGAGTATACTTTCATCTTTTTCTGAAAAATCAGGTCTTGGGCTTGATATGAAGGTTTTATGGATACATGCCATTGGTACAGCCACTGCTGCAAAAGAGCTTGCAAAACGTACAAACCCAAGCATAGCTGATAAGATTTTCATTCCAGCTCTTCTTCATGACATGGGTAAAGTAATACTCTCAATCCACTTTAAAGATGAATATATTGAGGTAAGGCAAAAAGCTATTGAAGAAAAGAAAACTTTATATGTTGCAGAAAACGAATTGCTAAAAGTAAACCATGCCTCTCTTGCAGCATTATTGATGAAAAGATGGAATTTCCCGGATGCGATTTTGACACCTTGCAGGTTTCACCACAACCCTGAAAAATGTCCTGCAAAAATGCAGCACATGACACTTATAATTAATCTTGCAGATTATCTATGCCAAAAAGCCAATATCGGGCATAGTGGAAATCCTGTGCCTGTTGCAGTCAAAAATGTAATTCAAAAAGTCGGCACCAACGAGCAAATCCTCAGGATGATCATTGAAAAATTAAAAAAGAAAGAAGACCAAATCAAAGAATTTTTCCGAATTACTACGGGCTGATTAAAATTAGATATCTTTGAATAATCTATTGCCACTGGAATCAAAGCCTGCTTTTACAAATTTCTCCAAACTTTCATTCAAAGCTTCAATTTCCATTGTGCCTGCAATATTAATATTTTGATCATCTCCAAAATTTTCCAATGTTTCAATGGCATTCATTATGCTGAAACATTCAATATCTTTTCCAGGTTGAAATCCTTTTTCCCCATGATTTTGCAAAACCTGGGATAAAATATTGCAATTAACAAGTGTTTCAAGAATAAGACGAACAATTTTGATTGGAATCTTGAGTGAATTAGAAATATGAATTGCACTGATTGGAGGTTTAGAATCTCTGAATCTTCTTATACACAATAGAATAATTCTAAGGGAAATAAGTTTTCTGTTTCTGATACTTATTGAATTAACATCTATATCATCTGTTTCAATATAGTCTCTATTTTCAATGGCAAACGACATCTCAGCACCACCTAAAAGGATAATCCAGCTCATTTGAAGCCAGATCAAAAAAAGAGGCAGGGCTGCGAAACTGCCGTATATTGCATTATAATGTGTAACTTGTATCTGAAATTTTAAATATAAAATTTGAGTGATCTGATATAAAGTCCCTGCTATAATTGCTCCTGAAAATGCAGATTTAAAATTCACTCTGGTATTGGGAATAACAATATAAAAAAATAAAAAGATCATCCATGCTGCGACAAAGGGTAATAATTGAAATAAAAATTCTAAAACAGCAAATCTCTCCAGATAATTTGAAAATTCAGTTGTTAGAAAGATGGTTATACTGCTTGAAAAAATTAAAGAAAAGGACGCAGTGAAAAATAATGCTATATAATCTGCAAATTTTCTTACAAGAGTTCTTTTATTATTAATCCACCATATAGTATTAAAAGAGTCTTCTATCTGGCTGAACATTTTAATTACGGACCATAAAAGCAGAGCAATGCCTGGTATTGCCATAATCCCGCTTTTTGTTTCACGTAACAAATTTGAAGAAAAAAGAATTATCTTTGCCGTGATTTCTTCATGACCTGGAAAAGTCGCTAAAAGTTGAGTTTCAAGTAATTTTTCAAGCCCAAAGCCCTTAGATATCCCAAATGCCATTGCCATAACAGGAACAATGGAAAGAAGAGTATAAAAAGTAAGCGCTGATGCTCTTAAGATACATTGATCGTCTTTAAAACCTTTTCCTGCATAGATAACACATTTAATGGATTTTGATATCATAGATTTATACATTGTTTTCTTCAAACCATTGTTTAAGTTTTACAAGACCCTGTTCAATGGAAACTTTTGGGTTGTAGCCCAATTCCTGTTTTGCCTTTGTAATATCAAACCAATGTGAAGTAGCAAGCTCCTTTGCAGCAAATTTAGTCATTGGCGGCTCTTTTTTTATCCTTAAAAAACTATAAATAGATTCAAATACAATTCCTGCCATATATGCTGTTCTGGCAGATATATGACCTTTTATTGGCTCAAGACCTGCAGCTTTTAAAAAATTATCAGCCATATACCATTTTGATACAGGTTCATCTTGACTGATAAAATAAATTCTCCCTGACAGCTCACCATTAAGTTTTAATTTTTCTGCTGCCAGAATATGAGCATCTGCTGCATTATCTATATATATTGTATCTATTAAATCATCAAGTCTACCAATTTTTTTTAATTTACCAGCTCTGTTTATAATTCCTGGTACAACATGATTATCCCCTGGTCCCCATATCAAATGAGGTCTTAAGATAATAGTCTTTAAATTTTTTTTTGAATTTTTTATTACAATTTTTTCTGCAATAGCCTTGGTTTCAGGGTAAAACCCTTCATACTTATCAGGATATGGTGTTGTTTCATCCACGCCTTCCATATCTTTACCGTCAAAAATAACACTTGGAGAGCTAGTATAAACCATGCGGGATATATTATGTTCAATACATGCCTTAACAACATTTTTTGTACCTAGGACATTTACATCAAAAAAATCGTCCCATAATCCAAAAATTCCGGGTTTTGCAGCAACATGAAAAACAAGATCAATCCCCTTACAGGCAGATTGAATTTGTTTTAAATTTCCAATGGAACCCTGAATTTGTTCAATGCCAAGTTTATCAAGGTCACGATAATAGTGCCTGGAAAAAGATCTTACAAACAAACCTTTTTTAATAAGTTTTTTGACAATTGCCTTGCCTAAAAACCCTCCTCCCCCGGTAACAAGAACTTTTTCTTTCATACGCCTTTATATTATAAAATTAGTTTTATTATTAGAACCTGTTTATAAAAACATCTAACATATTCAATGATTTTTATAAATTAATTTTGTTTATTTCTTGACAAAAAAAAATCATAAGAATAGATAAAATCAGTTATGTATCAATATTTTCATAAAATGTATTAATATTAACTTTTAAATAGGAGATAGATTCAATGCAGGCTTTATTGATTATGGTAGTTGCTTTTATGGGCTATATTCTCATGTATAACCTATATGGCAAATTTATTGGAAATAAAATTTTTAAGCTCTCTCATGATGCATCTGTACCTTCAAAAGACTTAGAAGATGGTATTGATTATGTTCCCACTAAAAAAGAAGTTATTTTTGGACATCATTTTACTTCTATTGCAGGTACAGGTCCCATTGTAGGCCCTGCAGTTGCTATAATATGGGGATGGGTTCCTGCAATGATATGGATATTTTTTGGCAGTATCTTTATGGGTGCTGTCCATGATTTTGGTGCTTTGATTATCTCCATGAGAAACCAGGGAAAATCCATTGCAGATTATACTGGTAAATATGTCAATGGTCGTACCAAATTTTTCTTTTTTCTAATTGTTTTTCTTGAATTATGGATTGTTATAGCAATTTTTGGACTTGTTATTGCTGTTGTGTTCCATATGTATCCGGCATCTGTCCTCCCTGTGTGGTGTGAAATACCCATTGCTGTATATTTAGGATATCTTATTTACAAAAAGGGGAAAAATATAATCACATGGTCAATAATAGCAGTTATTATTATGTATATCACAGTTGGAATAGGAGCATACCTTCCTATTAAAATGCCTGCTGTTGCAGGAATACCACCAACTGGAGTATGGACTATTATTCTTTTGATTTATGCATTTATTGCATCTGTGCTCCCTGTTACAACACTTCTTCAACCACGTGATTTTATTAATTCACATCAATTAATTATTGCCATGGGTTTAATGATTTTAGGTGTTGTTTTTTCTGCATTTAGTGGTCATCTTGATATAGTTGCTCCTGCAATTCAGACTGCTCCTGCAAAAGCCCCGACAATGTGGCCTTTTTTATTTATTACAATTGCTTGTGGTGCAATTTCAGGGTTCCACGCCCTTGTCTCTTCTGGGACATCATCTAAACAAGTTAGAAATGAGAGTGATTCTTTATTTGTTGGTTACGGCTCCATGCTCATGGAAGGCACGCTTGCTACTTTAGTTGTCATTGCTGTTTCTGCAGGAATTGGTATGGGATATGTTACAAAATCAGGAGAAACTCTTGTAGGCGTTGCAGCATGGACAACTCATTATTCTTCCTGGGCAGCAGCCGCAGGTCTTGGATCAAAGGTTGGCGCCTTTGTAAATGGTGCTGCCAACATGATCGAATCTGTTGGTATCCCGGTTAATATAGCAATGGTTATAATGGGTGTTTTTGTTGCATCTTTTGCAGGAACAACCCTTGATACAGCAACCAGGATTCAAAGATATATTGTATCTGAAATTTTTGGCAGTATTAAGCTTGACTTTTTAACCGGCAAATATATTGCAACTTTTATTGCAGTTGCCTCAGCATTGGTTCTTGCCTTTGCAACCGGTGCAGGGGGAAAAGGAGCCTTAAAACTATGGCCTTTATTTGGTGCTGTTAATCAAACACTTGCAGGATTGGTCCTTATTATTATCACTGTCTATCTTAAAACTAAAGGTGGTATGAAATGGATCATTTCAGGAATTCCTGCCGTATTAATGGTATTCATGACAATTTGGGCATTATTATTAAATCAGTCTAAATTTGGCACTGCTGATAATACAATGCTTCAAATTATCAACGGAATTATTTTGGTAATAGCTATATGGATTGCTGTAGAAGGTCTTATAAAAATTTTGACCGCCAAAATCGACGCTTAAAATATATTTAAAAAATTTCAAGCAGCCTTTATTTAAAGTATTTTTTAATATATAAGGTTGCTTGAAATTGATTTTATTTTACTCTATTCTAAATTTGGATCAATTAATGACATCAGAATTAAAAAAATATTATTTAAAATTAATTGCACCCGCTATTGCTCTGTTTTTAATCTATGGAGCTTCTGAAATTTTTCATTTTCAAGATTTTACAAAATTAAAATCCCCTGATTTTTTCCCTGTACTTTTTTTTGTTTTGTCATCAATTTCAGCCATTGCAGGACCTCTTTTCCTTAGAACTATTTTTGCACATAAGATGCGCAACAAAAATATGGTTAAATCTGAATATTTTATTAAATTTGAAAAAGGTCTTATCAGCATTTCCATGTTAACACCTTTTTTTTGTTTTATTGCCATTGTTTGTGAATTTGACAAATTTTATGCAGCAAGCATTGTTTTATTAATGTTTTATGCAATATATTATTATTTCCCTTCTCAAAAAAGAATTGATTTTGATAAAAAAATTTTCAGGGTCAATGAATAAATTTATAAAAAAAATCAGGCAATCTTTAAAATCCACATTTGATATTGCGGACCAAGTTGCAAGGAATAAAGCTGTTGAAGGCGCTGAAGCAGAACAAGAAGAACTTGAATATATTTTTGCCCTTCTTGTACAGGGATCATTTATAGGCATGCCTTCTCCCCCTGTGCAGATATCATTGGATCTGCTCCCTTTAATGGAAAAGGATATAATATCCATGATTGATCATATTAATACTTCTAACCAACCTTTATCCAAACTTTTTTCAACTTTTGACATAGGATAAAAACATGAGCTTTCCTGAAACTTTATTTTTTATAGGAAAAGGTGGCACCGGGAAATCAACCACCTCCACTCTTGTATCTTTAATGCTTTCATCAAAGAAAAAAAAAGTTATACTTGCTTCATTTGATTATGCTCACAATCTTGAAGACATATTTGATAAAAAAATCACTGATAAACCTTTTACCATATCTCCTTTTTTAAAAGTTATTCAAATTAATCGTGATAAAGAAATAAAACAATATTTAAATAATACGCTCAAGGATGTAAAAAAAACTTATTCTTATTTAACAGCTTTCAATCTTCAGGGTTATTTTGATGTATTAAAATATTCACCTGGAATGGAAGAATATGCTCTTGTTACAAGCTTTTTAAATATAAGAGAAAAATTTAAAAATTTTGATTATTTAATCATTGATATGCCCCCTACGGCTGTTGCCTTAAGGTTTTTCAACCTGCCGTCTCTATCTTTAATATGGCTTAATCAACTTGAAAAACTTCGGTTGGAAATTTATAAAAAAAAAGAAATTATATCCAGGATAAAATTTGCCGGGAAAGAATTTGAAAAAGATAAAGTCTTAAATAAAATCAAGGAAATTAAGGAAACTTATCTTAAACTGAAAATTATATTCCAAAATAAAAACAGCAAAAACAATCCTGCAGGAACTTATATAATTTTTAATCATGATCTATTATCCATAAATGAAACAAAACGAATAATAAAAGATCTTGAAGATTTTGATATTCCTGTCCAGGGTATTATCTGTAATAATAAACAAAATATGGATTTAGATCCTAGTCTTTTAAAGACCATGCCATTGTCCAATAGAATAAAATTTATCCCTTTTTCCAATGTACCTTTAATCGGAGAGCAAGCATTAAACGAGTTTATTAACTCTAATCAAATTGATATTTTAATATAAAAGGCAATTAATATGGAACAAGTATTATGTTTTAAAAGAGCGAATTTACCAGAAGAATGGATTCAAAAAAAAACCATTTTAAACTTAGAGGAAGATTTATTTTTTAAGATATGCTCTTTACTTGATTTTGAGTTTAAACAAAGGGACTCTGTGGAAAATAATACTGACTATAAACAACTTATACCTTATATTATTCTACAAACAAAAGATTTCAAAAGCATTGGTATATACAAGCGCAAAGGCAGTGAACAAAGGCTCCATGATCTCTGGTCCATTGGTATTGGAGGTCATATTAATCCCATTGATTTAAATAAAAAAAATTCCATTAAAGAAATTATCATTGCAGGCATGAATAGAGAACTTAACGAAGAATTATCAAAAATGCATAAAAATGACAAACCAGAGTTTATCGGAATAATAAATGAAGAAGAGACCAATGTAGGCTCAGTCCATATTGGAGCTGTCTTTAGAATATTAACTGATAATAAGAATGACTATTTAAGTGGTGATGAGCTTGTTGATTTTCAATGGATTAAGACCAAGAATCTGGCAAATATGAATTTAGAACTTTGGAGCAGGCTTGCTTTTGAACTTATTGCGTAAATATCCTCAAATCTAGTAATATTCAAAGGTATAAGAATTTAAAATACATTAGTCACCTTTTTTTTGTTCAAATATTTTACCTAATATTTTTAATACCGATGAGTTTTCTTTTTTTAATACTTTTGAACCTCTTGTTATCTTACAAAGACTTATTCCATATTTCTCAGCAATCTTTCTTTGAGACATTCCTGAATATAAATCCTTCATTAATTTCCATCTCAAATTCAAAGTTACAAGTTCTGCCTCGGTAAAAAGTTCTTGAAATAACAAATGCATATCAGAAGCATTTTCAATCTTACAAATTATTTTTATTAAATCGTTCTCTATTTGCATAAAGCTCCTTTTTATGTTTCTAGGCATAAGTACATACACGATTTTTAATTTTAGTCAAAGAATTATTTTATAATACAGCAATTCTCGGTCAAAAATTATTTTTAAAATTAACAAGTGTAATATAGTCAAAATATTTACATACAATTTTGCCTTTTTGGTTATTATAGAAAAATGAATGGAAGAAGTGAGGTTTGGATATGAACATTAAGGACAAAATCCCCTTTTTGTTCCTTGTTCATATACAGG
>CAZTEM010000054.1:0-10507 GCA_964612755.1 uncultured Desulfobacterales bacterium
AAAATAATTTTTGACCGAGAATTGCTGTAAAAAATATTGAGCGAAATCTTTGTAATGTTGCGAATTTTGTTCTTGTTTGTACAAATTTGCTTAGCAAGCCTGAAACATTGCCTGAAGAACTTATAACTGCTATCAAACTTGATACAGCTGAATAATCAATCTGATAGCAGTTTTTATTATTTATTCATATTCTTTTGGGACAGCACAAATAAATTGCAATATATTATGGTCAGATTTGTTTTTTAATTGATGCATTTCATTGGGAAGTATAAGGATAAAATCACCTTTTTTTATGGGGGTTTCTTCTTTGCCTTCTGAGACAAGAGCGCCACTGCCTTCAAGAATATAGACTAAATGTTCAAAATCGTGTTTATGGTGTGGGGAATAGCCAGAGGGCTCAACAGAAAATACTCTGAATACGAAATTAGGTGCTCCATCTTCTTTTGATAAAGGTACCTGTTTTAAAACATTTTTAGCACCTTCCATGTCCATGGCGGTTTTGGTTATTTGATCAAGGTTTGTTATTTTCATAATTTTCTCCTGTTATTTTCATATAATTATTATATTAAAAAGTTCAAAATATATTTACATGCCACAAAAAGGACACAAAAACACAGTATTGTTTTAATTGCTTTGGCAGAAAAATATTTTTGACATCTTGCACCTAAATACATTCCAAAAAATCCTCCGACCCCAAAAAGAATCCCCAAATACCAGTCAGGAGCAATGGAAGTCCCGGGATATAAAAAAGCAAGTATCTGGTAAAATATCACTCCTGCAACAGAAGTGATAAAGGTGCCCATTAATGCTGCACCTGCTATAACATAAACAGGTAAATGAAAAATTGTTATGAAGAATGGTGCAATAATGGATCCGCCACCAATACCATAAATACCGCCTATGATTCCGACAATGAAACAAAGGGAAAGAACTGCAATGGTAGAACAGGAAAATTTTTCATTGCCAAAGGAAAACTCAATTTTTTTTATGGAAAAGCCTGTATTATTAATAATCAAATCTGATTTATGATCGGCATTCGCAGTTTTTTCTTTTTTAAATATGTCTTTTAAAAGTTTTATCCCAATATAAAAAAGGATAAAACCCACAAAAAATTTGAAATTTTTGGGGTCAGGAAGATATTTTATTCTAATCCAGGCACCCATAAGAACTCCTGGTAAGGTGCCAATAATTACTGCCCAGGTCAGGGGCCAGAGCATTCTTTTTTCTTTTATAAATCTTGATACTCCACTGGGGATGGCAACAATATTGAATAATTGGTTGGTTCCGCTGACAGAAGGTGCTGTATAACCTAACACACTCATCTGAAAAGGAAGGAGAAGAAAGGCTCCTGATACACCGCCCATTGATGTGAAAAAAGAAACTATAAAGGCAACAAGAGGCGGTAAGAATATTAATGTTCTCACGCCTGAGTCAGGGAAAAAAACATAAAATAATTCCATGGTTTTATCTCTCCTGATTCTGGTTAAGGTGTTTTTTATATTTCATGGATACTAAATATATTATAATATGGATTATAGTCAAGTATATCAAAAACAGATTTTTTTTATCTTCTAAATATTGTTATGAAATGGTATGATTATTAAATAATTTGAAAATGTTGTATATTTTATGATTTTCCCTTGCTTTACTAATATGAGTTTGGTATTAGAGCCTTAATTTTTGTTAAAGGCTGTAAAGCAATAAATTTAACAAAAAAAATGTTAATTACAGGAGAAGTAAAATGAATAGTGTATATGATAAAATAGCAAATAGAAATCCCCATGAAAAAGAATTTTTGCAGGCAGTAACTGAAGTGGTTGATTCAATAAAAGTTGTAATGGATAACAACCCTCAATATAGAGATGCGAAGATTTTAGAAAGAATCGCAGAACCGGAAAGAGTTATTATGTTTAGAGTTCCCTGGATGGATGATAAAGGTGAAGTCCAGGTGAACAGAGGGTTCAGAATTCAGATGAATAGCGCTATTGGACCATACAAAGGAGGTTTGCGTTTTCATCCTTCAGTAAATCTTTCAATTCTTAAATTCCTTGCATTTGAGCAGGTCTTTAAAAATGCTTTGACTACGCTTCCCATGGGCGGAGGAAAAGGCGGGTCTGATTTTGATCCAAAGGGGAAATCAGATAATGAAGTCATGAAATTTTGTCAGAGCTTTATGACTGAGCTCCAAAGGCATATTGGTCACGATACAGACGTTCCTGCAGGCGATATAGGTGTTGGCGGGCGTGAAATAGGCTTTCTTTTCGGGATGTATAAAAGAATAAGCAATGAGTTTGTAGGAATCCTTACCGGAAAGAGTTTGAATTGGGGTGGAAGCCTTATTCGACCCGAAGCAACAGGTTATGGTTCAGTGTATTTCGCCTCTGAAATGCTTGGTACAAAAAATGATTCCCTGGATGGCAAGACCTGCCTTGTGTCAGGATCTGGCAATGTTGCCCAGTATACAACAGAAAAGATTAATGAACTTGGCGGCAAGGTTGTTACACTTTCAGATTCGTCCGGATATATTTATGATGAAAAAGGCATTACACCTGAAAAACTTCAATTTGTTATGCAGCTTAAAAATGTTAAACGTGGACGAATCAGTGAATATGCTGAAAAATATTCCGAAGCTGTTTATACTCCGGTTGATTCTTCTCTTGATCACAATCCTCTCTGGAACCATAAAGCAGATTGCGCTTTCCCTTCTGCAACCCAGAATGAACTGAATGGTAAGGATGCTCAAAATTTCTTAAACAATGGTGGAAAACTTGTGTGTGAAGGCGCTAATATGCCTACAACCCTTGAAGGAGTCAATTTGTTTATTGACAGCAAAATTCTTTATGCACCGGGTAAGGCTGCCAATGCAGGTGGCGTCGCAGTGTCAGGGCTTGAAATGTCCCAGAACAGTATGAGACTTAAATGGAGCCGTGAAGAAGTTGATACAAAACTTAAAGGTATTATGAATAGTATACACACTTCATGTATTGAAGCATCAGCAGAATATGGTTTGCAAGGTAATTATGTGGCAGGTGCAAATATTGCAGGTTTTGTAAAAGTTGCTGATACGATGCTGGATCAGGGGCTTGTTTAGTTAATAAAGATTTTAAAAATTAAAATACAAAAAAGGCTGCATAAATTTGCAGCCTTTTTTTTGTCAGGTTTTTATTAAATTGTTTTATTGAACCAGAGGAACAATTAACCCCCCGTCCATTAAAAACAATATGCTTGCCTTTTTACCTTTTTGCTTTAATGCAGTATCCAATGCATTCTGAACAGAATCAAAAGGTGTAATAAAAAGATCAGGCAGCAGCTCAGGCTCGATATCTGTTACTGCAAACATTTGTGCCCAGGTGTCTATTTCTGCAATTTTTCCTGCCTTATGATATCCAAGTACATAATTTTTTTTAATTTCTTCTATTGTAGCTTCTGCTGTATCACAGCTTTTAAGGAGATTGGCAAAGGTCTCAGGACCTATGCTGTCTCGGCATTGTGCCACAAGGATTATAATACCATTGTCCTTTAATGCAAGTTTGGCATTTTCAAGGCCTTTTTGTGCCTGGTAAAGGTCAATATCCTGGGGGAATTTAACAACAGATACTACAATGTCGGTTTTTTCCTGTAAAGGCGCTGCAAAAATTTCATTTGCTTTGTCAACAGCTTTAATAAATGAATCGTGGATATGACCTGCTGTGGCTGCATAAATTTTGTGATTTTTATTGAGCACAGTCATGATGGCAAAGATTTCCTGTTTAACTGTTTTAATGGCATCTATCATGTCTTCATGTATAGGGTTGCCGTCCAGGGCAAGAGCTTTTGCAGCCGGATTCAGCACAAGTTTGTGATTTTTTTCAATGGTTTCATAACCTGCAATTCCGGGTAAAATTGATTTTCTTCCTCCTGTATATCCTGCAAAATAATGAGGCTCCACAGAACTGATTATTATTATTTTATGTGCATTGACACAGGCTTTGTTAACATACATTGGTGTCCCGTTTGAAGAATCACCAAGATATACCATGTCTTCAGGTTTTCTTGCATCATGTACAATGATTTTATCTTTGCATTTTTCATAATAAGAACCCAAAATCTGTATAAATTCTTCTTTAGTCGGACCTCTATGGGCACCGGTTGCTATTATAAATTTAAAATCAATATTAGAAATTTCATCATAAATATGGTCAAGGACTTTTGCAGTTGGAGTTGGTCTGGTTGCATCATTTACAATTATGAGCACGTCCTTTGCATCCTTTAAAAAATCTTTAAGATTTTTGCTGTTAAAAGGGTTTGAAATTGCCTGGTTTATGGTTTCTGTTTCATCTTTAATTTCAACATCATTGGCTTCTAAAAATTTTGTATTGATATTATCGTCTATTTCAACAACTTGCTTTCCGTCTTTGCCATAGGGTATTTCTATTTTCATATTATTTATATCCTTGAAATTTTTTCCATAAATATATCTATTTCAGCCTGGAACCCTGATTTGTCACCATGTTTTATCTGAACAAGATGAACCTTTTCAGTATCCATATTAAGGGATTCCAAAAGTTTTTTTATATATTGTACATTTGTTTTTGCTTTTTCATTACCATCGTGTTCACAGTCCCCATCAGGGCAGCATGCCACAAGCACGCCTTTTGCATTATTTAAAAAAGCATCTATTATGGTTTCTTTATCAAGTCTGCCGCCGCACATATTAACAAATATTTTATAATTTTTATTGTCTTGTTTTGCAGGTTTTGAAGATTGAAGGTCGGGAAAATATGACCAATTACAGGCAAAAACTATTGCCTTGTCATTTTTGCTGCCATTTAAATACTCTGCAACTTTTTGTTTTATATCTTGATTAGATGTGCCGAAATTCAAACCAAGTTGAGCTGCGCCTGCAGGGCATACTTCAACGCATCTCCCGCAGGACTGGCATTTTACAGGATCCACAACGATTTTATTATTAATGATTGATCTTGCCTCATGGGGGCATTCTCTAACACAGGCAAGGCAGGTTGCACACTCGGTTTTTGTTATGGAAGTTGTGCCATGGACATTAAAGCCTGCCTGAATAAGATCCTTTCTTGCATCGGCAAAAATATCGGTGAGAGAGACTCCTGATGAACATGCAGTTTCGCATTTTTTACAGAAAAAGCATGAGAATAATTTTTCTGCTATGTACTCAGATGGTTCAAGATTGCCGGAAACAAGTCCATAGGACATGATTATTTTTGCCCTTGGCGCATCAGATTCCCATCGGGTATATTTGAATATAGGGCAATGTTCATAGCAATACCCGCATCGGATGCAGCTTGCAAGGGTGGACTCCCATTTTTTAAGATTTTTGTATTGTATTGGTTTATTAGTCATGATTGGTCCTTATTTTTATCATTTTGTGATTGAATATCTAAGATCAGTTGCTGTTACCCAGTTTTCCGGTGCCTGCATCATTTTACCGGGGTTGAAAATATTGTTCGGGTCAAGGGCTTTTTTGATTTTTATTAATACATCCATGGAATTAGCTTTTTCAATTTTAAAGGATTCTGCCTTGGAAAGCCCGATTCCATGTTCTGCACTTGTTGTTCCGTCTACTGACCGGACATAATCGTAAATTTCAGAAATTGCTTTTTTTGCTGAATCCCATTGATCTTTTTTATTTGTATCCATTAAAATTTTTGTGTGCATACATCCTGATCCGCAATGACCATAAGCTGTCATAACAATATTATTTTTTTTGGCAACTTCATGAATTTTTGCTGCCATATCTGCCATTTTTGAATAGGGCACAGCCATATCATCGGCAAGGGATGTGCTTGCAAGGGCATCATCAAATTTTGAAAGTGCAGGGAATAATTTTTTCCTTCCCATGAATAGTTTAGCTCTCTCATCAGGATCATAACTTGCTTTAAGCCCTTTACCATGATGTTTTTTACATATTGCCTGCATTTTATTGATTTCATAATCAACAGCCTCTGTCACCATGCCGTCAGCTTCGTATAAAAGCACTGCATCAACTTCAGGCAATCCCAGATCCATTGTTTTGTTGACTGCTTTAATTGCAATACTATCCACAAGTTCAAGCATTGAAGGGGTAGTGCCCGATGCCATTATTTCACCTATTGCCTTGCCTGCATCCCTTAAACTATCGAAATTTGCAATCCCGAGGCATCGAAATTCCGGGATCGGAACAAATTTTAAAGTTGCTTCTACAACAATTCCAAGTGTGCCTTCAGATCCTACAATGAGTTTATGCATTTGATAGCCTGATGCTTCAACACGAGTATGGGCACCAAAATCCACAAGTTCACCATTGGGTAATACGACTTTCATCCCAAGGATAGCATCCCTTGTTGCACCGTATTTCACAGATCTGACTCCGCTTGCATTGTTCCCGATTTCACCGCCGATTGTCGCAATCCTGCTTGAGGCAGGTGTTGGAGGATAAAAGACTCCATATGGTTTTAATGCCATATTAAGATCATCATCAACAACTCCAGGTTCAACACGGCAATAGACATCAGGCATATTAATTTCAAGAATGCGGTTCATTAGTTTCATATCAAGGGTAATGCCGCCATTGATGGGCACGGTTTGTCCGCACATGCCAGATCCTCCGCCCCTTGTTATAATGGGAATTTTATTTTTATTTGCAAATTTGACTATTTTCTGGACATGTTCTGTATTCTCGGGTCTCACAACCACAAAGGGAAGGGCGCTGTGTACTGAAGAATCAGAACCATAGATATAAAGATCAGCAGGGTCTGATTTCACATTATTCTCGCCAACAATATTTTTTAATTTTGATAGATCAATCTGTTTCATTCTTTTTTCCTAAATTATAGTAACTATTTATTGTCTTTATAAAAATTGAGGCTTTACTCGTCAAGGGAAATTATATTAATTCTTATAATAAAAGTGAAAAACTTTGTAATAATGGTCTTAAAATAATTTGACTCAGGAAAAAATGCAGAATATATTAAATTTCACAAAGAGGCTAAGTACTTATATAAAAGGAAAATCCAATGAAGAATATAATTTTTCAAGATAATATTTCAAGAAGACAATTTTTAAAAAAATCACTTTATACAGGTTTGGCCGCAACAGGTCTGCCTGCATTATATGCCTGTGCTATCAACCCTGTAACAGGTGAAAAACAATTTATCATGATTTCAAGGGCACAGGAAATTCAGATGGATCATGCCCAATCTCCCCATCAGTTTTCATCAGATTATGGAGTTAGTCAGGATATAAGACTGAATAAATATGTGAACAGAATCGGAATGAAACTTACAGCCCATGTCCACCGCCCTGATATGCCTTATAGCTTCAGGTGTGTAAACGCAACATATGTAAATGCCTATGCCTTCCCCGGAGGCAGCATTGCTGCAACCAGAGGTATTCTATTAAAACTTGAAAACGAAGCCCAGCTCGCATCATTGCTCGGTCATGAACTTGGTCATGTTAATGCAAGGCATGCAGCCCAGCAAATGTCAAAAGGTACTTTAGCTTCTTTAGTTATTGGCGGGCTTACCATTGCAGCAGGCTCAAAAAGTGATACAGCAGGTGAAATTGCACAACAGCTTGGGATGCTGAGTCAGGGTTTGTTGATTTCATATTATTCCAGGGAAAATGAAAGGCAGGCAGATTCACTTGGCAATGAATATATGGTTAAAGCCGGGTATTCTTCAAGGGGATTTGTGGGGCTGATGAATATATTAAATTCAATGCATAAACAAAACTCATCCTCTGTGCAGACATTGTTTGCAAGTCACCCCATGAGCTCAGAAAGATATAATACAGCAGTAAGAAAAGATCAGACTCAATATAAATTTTCCCATAAATATCCTCTTAACAGGGAAAGATATATGGATAACACGGCTTCCTTAAGAAGGTTGAAACCTGCAATTGAAAAAATGCAGCAAGGCGATTCTTTTATGATGAAAAAACAATATTCTAAAGCGGAAAAAGCATATAAATCCGCACTGCGAAAAGCTCCCAACGATTATACTGCAAATATCATGATGGCAAAATGCCTTTTAATCCAGAAAAAGCCTTTAAAAACTCTTAAATTTACAAAAAAGGCAAACAAGTTGTATCCTTCAGAAGCCCAGGCATATCACTTGTCAGGTCTTGCAAATCTCAAGCTTAAACATTTTAACCGGGCATATAATCAATTTATGAAATATGATAATTATCTTCCAGGCAATCCCCACACAATTTTTTTCAAAGGATATTCTTTAGAAGGCATGGAAGAAATTGAACCTGCTGCAAATGATTATCAGCAATATCTAAATGTGGTCCATCAGGGTGAATATGCCCAGCATGCATATAAACGCCTCAAAGAATGGGGGTATATTAAATAATGGGGGACCATTGTTCATATTAAGTCAAACTCAACAAGATCACAAATACCAAATTCCATCATTTTTATGGTTGCCAAAGCTCTTTTTGAATTTTTTGCAAGGAATGGGAATTTATTCTGGCAGTTAGCTTCTTTGTTAAGCTCATTTAATAATTTTTTAATCTGCTGAATTTTATCATTAATAAGTATCAGCTCAGGTCTGGTTTGCATATTTTACTGCATCCTTTCATTATTTTGATATTTTTATTTATGTTTTCTTAAGTCTTTAAAGTGTTTTGCTTTTACTTCATATCTTGGAAGGGTACCATGGTCATAATATTCAATTAAATATCCCAGATTTGTTTTTAATCTTAATTGATCTTTGAGTTTTTCATTTATCTGGTGTTTTGTAACATTGGGTAATAATTCAACCTTTAATTGGATGCGGTCAGTATCTCCCTTTTTATCCACAATTATTTCAAACTCATCGCCAAGCCCCTTGATTGATCTTACAACTTCTTCAATGGCAATGGGTGACAATAATACCCCTTTAACTTTGGTTATATCATCGGCTCTACCCTGGACTCCTCCTTTGATTAGTCTAAAGGTTCTGCCGCAGGAGCAAGCTTCTGGAGCCCATTCAATAATGTCTTTTGAATCAAAACGGATACATGGCTGGGCAATTCTATCCAAAGCAGTAATGACCATTTTGCCTTTTTTGCCTGGTCTTTCAATTATTTTCCCTGTTTCTATATCTTCTATTTCAACAAGGAACATTGCCTCATTTACATGCATGCCATGGGGTTGGTCACTGCACTCAAAGGACCATGCTCCTGTCTCGGTTGCGCCTGAATGGTCATAGACCTTTGCACCAAAAGCATCTTCCATTCTTTTTTTTGTGCCAGGTATGCCTGCACCAGGCTCTCCGGCGCAGGTGATTTTATTTATGGATAATTGAGAAGGGTCAATACCCAGTTTGTTTTTTGCAACATCAGCCATGCTTAGAATATAGGTTGGTGTTGCCATCATTGCACTTGCAGAAAGCTCTTTTATTTTTAAAATTCTTGCCTTGGTATCAAGTACACCGCCGGGAATTACTTCACATCCCAGTTTTTCAGCAGCATAATGACCTGCCCAGAAAGCTACAAAAATATTATAGCCAAAAGGCAGGAATACTTTGTCTTTGGGGCGGTAACCCTGGGCCCACAGGATATATGCCCAGCATTCAGACCACCATTCCCAGTCCTGCCAAGTATCGGGCTGATATACTGGCTGTCCTGTTGTTCCACTTGTCTGACGAAAGGTTGATACTTCTTCTATGGGCACACAAAGAGCATCTCCATAGGGAAAAGGATCCTTATTTTGTATATCCCTCATCATTGATTTTTCAATTTTGGGTATTTTTTTGATATCATTAAGGGATCGGATATCGCAAGGCTCAATGCCATGGCTTTTATAAAGAGTTCTATGGAATTTTGAATTGTCATATGTCCATTTGAATATGCGCTTGAATTTTAGGAATTGTAATTTTTGGAGTTTTCCCCGGGGCAGAGTTTCCAATATTGGATTCCAGAAAACTTGATCTGGCATAATAAGTATTCCTTATTAATTGTTTATTGATATTTATTTAAAATTTTGACAACAAAATCAACAATTTTTTTACCATCAAACCCTTGTTGATTCATTTTTGATATATAATCGGTAATTACTGGCTCAACAGCTTTTTTCCATCTTGCTGATTCGGCTTTATCAAGTTCTATTATTTCATGCCCAAGTTTCTTAGAAAATTCCCATCCTTTTTTATCACTTGAGTCCCAAGCTTTGCCATGTTTTGGTATCCATTCTTTATTGATTTTGATAATGATATCCTGGATATCTTTTGGAAGCTGATTCCATTTGTTTTTGTTCATTACAACATAAAAAGATGAAGTATAGGCAATAGCAGTAGAGTTTGTTACATGATCTGTTACTTCTCCCATTTTCCATCCTTTGTTCACTTCCATGGGATAAAGTCCTCCTTCAACAACATTCCTTTGAAGACTGGTATAAAGTTCAGGCATTGGTAAGGTGACAGGAGTACCTCCAAGCGCACTTATAACAAGCCCGCTTGTACCATGGGCTCTGATTTTCATGCCTTTTAGGTCTTCCATTTTGCGTACAGCTTTTCCCTTTGTGAATAAA
>CAZTEM010000054.1:10607-21970 GCA_964612755.1 uncultured Desulfobacterales bacterium
TTTCATGCCTTTTAGGTCTTCCATTTTGCGTACAGCTTTTCCCTTTGTGAATAAAATGCCTGGTCCATGAGCATGAAGGTACATAACTTGGGTATCAGAAAGTTCTTTAGGTTTGAATTTACTATATACTGCATTAACAACCTTTGTGGCAACTTTCCCGCTTGTGTATCCCAAGGGGAGGTCAACAGCTTCCATAACAGGGAAACGTCCTTTTGAATAAGCAAATAAACAAAAACCAATATCAGAGAGTCCTTTTACAACCCCATCATAGATTTGTTTTGATTTTGTTAATGTCTGACCCGGGAAATATTGGACTTCAAGCCTGCCCTTGGTTTGTTTGTTTACTTCCTTGCACCAGGCTTGGGCAAGTTTGCTTTGAATATGTGTCGGGGGAAAAAAATTAGAGTAGGTAAGAATAGTTGCCTTTGCAAAAACTAAAGATGTGGTGAAAAAGATAATAATACCTGTGATGATCATTACGCGACCTGACAAATAATATTTTTTGTTCATTTTTTTATGCCTCCTTAAGAGTAAATTATAAAAGCACTTGTTTCCCATTAAAACGTTTTTCAATAATTTAAATATCTTGAAAGAAAATGATCTGCAAGAGGGATAAACCAGGGTAATAATGGGTATTAAATATACCTGCTATTTGATAGATATAAGATATGTTCTAAGATTGATTGTTTTATTGGTAATGCCCAATTTTTTTCTTATGTTTTTTCTATAAAATTCAATGGTCTGGGCGGAAAGGTTTAATAACTCAGCTATTTCTTTGGTAGTATTTCCATGTCTTACAAGATTTGCAACCTGTATTTCCGAAGGTGTTAAATTTAAATATTTTACAGATAGTTTGTGCAAAAATGGAGAAACAATATCATTAAGAGTCGATTCAAGTATATCAATATATGTCTTTTGTCTGTTTGAATGTCCTGTCTCTTTTATTTGTTCGATATATGGTATTACAAGTTCTCTGATATTCAGCAGCATTCTTTCTTCTAAGATTGTTTTATCCTCTTCTCGTTTTTTCAATAAAACCCGCAGAGCAGTATTTACTTCTTCAAGCCTTTTAGTTTTTTCTTTGAGCTCAAATGTTCTTTTTGCTACTCTTGCTTCCAATTCATCATGGGATTGTTCAAGTAGTTTTTGTTTTTTTTTGTGTTTTGAAATATCCGTAATAACGGCAAAACTACCTTTAAATTTACCATTGGCATCAAAATATGGGGTCGGAGTCATAATTGTTGGGAGTTTACTCCCATCTTTTTTTGTCCACACGATTTCATAGGGAGTTCTTTCCCCTTTTTTACGTTTTTTAAGTTGGTTTTTTAGAATTAGTTTGTTTTCTTTATCAAGAAAGGCTGTAACTTTTTTACCTATTATTTCGTCCCGGGTGCGCCCCCACATTTTACAAAGCATACCATTGGTATATGTTGTTACCTGGTTTTCGTTAATTTCGCTAAGCCCGTCACCCATGGTTTCAACCACAGTGCGATATCTTTCTTCACTGATTGATAATGCTGTTGATCTGTCAGGCTTTTTTTTTATGATAACCTCACCAATAAAAAAGATATTATTGAACTTTATTTATAATTGATTAAAAGAATTTGCAAGTTTTTATAATAGTATTTATATTAAAGATATTGCAATTTAACCCAGATGGTAAATGCTAACTAAATTAAGAGGATCCTTATGACACACAAAATAGTTTTCAAACCACATAATAGAGAGATTGAAGTTGCAGACGGAGAAAGCCTTATTAGAGCAGCCATGGAAGCAGGAGTCCATATTAATGCGTCATGCGGTGGTGAAGGGGTGTGTGGAAAATGTAGAGTACTCATTGAAGAGGGAGAGGTGGAAGGCGGAATCTCAGAACACCTTTCTGATGAAGATAAGGAACAAGGTTATAAATTAGCCTGCCGTTCAACAATCAAATCTGATCTTGTTGTACGAGTACCCATAGAATCTGAAATGGATACTTCCAGGTTGAATTTTCGGACATCAACAAGGCAGACTGCAAAGGCAGCTGACTTTAGTGTTGATCAGCTTAAAGAAGAAGGTCTTTTTATTCCACCGGTGGAAAAAATATTTCTTAAGATTGATCCACCTTCAAAAGAAAATAACATGGCTGATGTTGAAAGAATCATTGAGGCATTAAAACAGGATCATGACGAACACAGACTCGTAACAAGCTTATGCCTTTTAAGAAAGATTCCTGATGTTTTAAGGGAAGATGATTTTAATGTTACAATAACTATAATAAGACCTGTTAGAAAGGATGGCAGGAACCAGATTGTTAATATAGAGCCAGGTGATACAACAAAGACAAATTTTGTAGTTGCTTTTGATATTGGCACAACAACTTTATATGGACAATTATTAGATGTGAATACCGGTGAAGTTGTTGCTCAATTTGGTGATTTTAATCCCCAGATAAGTTATGGCGAAGATGTTATTACAAGAATTGTTTATGCCGGTAAAGAAGGCGGGCTTGGAACACTGCACGATAAGGTCATTGAAACATTAAATAAGATACTTGATAAATTAATTAAAAAAGCAGGAATACAAAGGGATGAAATAACAAGTGTTACTTTAGCAGGTAACTCGACAATGACTCAGATTTTACTCAAGATTAACCCTAAGTATATAAGACTTGCACCCTATGTCCCGGCTTCTATTTTATACCCGCCGTTCAGGGCTTCAGAACTTGATATTAATCTGGGTGAGCATACTATTGTCCTGGTATACCCTGGTGTATCAAGCTATGTAGGCGGGGATATTGTAGCAGGGATTATGGGCTCTGGCATGTATAGATCAGAAAAACTTACTCTTTATATGGATATTGGAACCAATGCAGAAATAGTTGTAGGCAATAAGGACTGGATGGCATGCACTGCAGCATCGGCAGGTCCTGCTTTTGAGGGTGGAGGCACCAAATTTGGAATGCGGGCATCCAAGGGCGCAATAGAGGATTTTTCCATTGACCCTGTGAGTTTTGAGCCAATGGTTATAACAGTGGGCAATGTCAAATCCAAAGGAATATGCGGGTCAGGCTTGATAACAATGGTGGCTCGACTTTTTGAGGCAGGCGTTATTGATAATAGTGGAAAATTTAATCGGGAACTTGATACTGACAGAATTAGAAAAACAGATGAAATCTGGGAATACGTTGTTGCTTTTAAGGAAGCAACCCAAATTGACAGGGATATTGCAATTACTGAATCTGATATTGATAACCTCATTCGGGCAAAAGGCGCAATGTTCAGTGCAGCCCATACTTTGTTAGAAGAAGTCGGTCTTACCATCGACAGCATTGAAGAAGTAATACTTGCCGGAGGTTTTGGAAGTTATGTAGATCTGGAAAGTGCTATGACAATAGGACTTCTTCCTGAAACAGACCTTGATAAGGTGACATATCTTGGAAATGGTTCCCTTTTGGGCTGTAAAATGAATGGGCTTACAAACAGACTTAGAAAAGATGTAGGCAAAGTTGTAAGTATGATGACAAATTTTGAGCTTGCTGAAACACCTTCATACATGGATCATTATATGGCATCGCTTTTTTTGCCCCACACTGATCTTAATGCATTTCCAAGGTTGAAAAAGAAACTTGAAGCATTAAAGAAAAAGTGATGGATAAAGAAAGAATCAATAGTTATGTTGTCAGTCTAAAGGTGGCAGAACCAAGTCTTGAAAATAATACTGCCGATGTTGAGAGGGTTAAACAGGCTGTAAAAGATGAGCTTTTAATAGATAATATTAAAATAAATTATAATATTATTAAAAAGTTAACCAGTATATTAAAAGAATCCGGGCACCAGATTAAGGTCCTTATTTTTAGAGATTTAACCGGGTGGATTCTTGTTGATATTGCAGGTTCTGACACTATTCAGCAGTTTTTGGGCGTTGCAGCAGATATTGGAACAACAAGAGTTGTAATAAGAATTATTGATCTTGAGTCCAGACAAGTGCTTGCTGAACAAGGTTTTGATAACCCCCAGATAAAAATAGGTCCGGATGTATTATCAAGGATTCATTATGCAAAAAATCATCGGGGGCTTGCTGAACTTGCATCGTTATTAGTTCATGGTTTTAATGAAAATATACTTAATTTATGCAAAAAGATAAATTGTCATATGGATGATATTTATCTTTTTGCAGGTGCTGGCAATACCAGTATGACCCACCTTTTTTCAGGTATTGAACCCTCCGGCATAATCAGGGAACCTTATATCCCCTGCATTAATATCCCCGGGACCATACAGGCAGCAGAACTCGGGCTTAATATGAACGCCAATGCTCTTGTTTATTTATTCCCCAATATCGGGAGTTATTTTGGGGGTGATCTGATTGCAGGAATTTTATTTGCCGATTTAAATCAATTTAATAAACCCTGCATCATGGTTGATGTGGGCACAAATGCCGAGGTTGTTGTAGGATGTCAGGACTGGCTTATCGCCTGTGCAGGAGCAGCAGGACCTGCATTGGAAGGTGGTGTCAGTGATATTGGCATGACAGCAGCCCCGGGTGTTATTGATAAAGTAATGGTTAATAAAGACACTAACCAATTGGAATATACAACAATTGACAATAAGCCCCCTGTGGGTATTTGTGGTTCCGGTATGATTGATCTTGCTTCCGCCCTTTTTTTAAGTCAGAAAATTGATATCAGGGGAAAGTTTATTAAAACCAATTGTAAAGAAAATCTGGTTAAAAAACATGATATAGATTATTTTATACTTGTAAAAAAAGAGGATTCCGGTATTGGTAAAGATATTTGTATAAGTCAGATTGACTTAAATTCTCTTACGAGTTCGAAAGCTGCCATGTATACAATTCTTGAAGTGATTGTGTGTAATACGGCAGGCTTAAGCTTTGATGATCTTGAAAAATTTTTTGTTGCGGGCACATTTGGTTCTTTTATTGATGCTGAATCGGCAATCTCCATAGGCATGCTGCCTGATATTAAAAGGGAAAGATTTGAAGTCCTTGGTAATTCATCATTAGGTGGAGCAACAGCACTTTTAATAGATACTTCAGCATTTGATAAAGTAGAACAAATAAGAAAAAGTATTACTTATATTGAACTTAATGTTAATGCGGAATTCATGAATATGTTTTCCGGAGCTAAATTTTATCCCCATACAGATAAATCAAGATTTCCTTCTGTTAATTTTTAATATCATTCTTGCAGGGGAGCTTAATAGTACATTTAGTACCTTTTTTGAATTCTGACTCAACTGAGATGTTACCATTATGTTGTTCGATATATTTTTTTATATTGTACATCCCATAACCTGTGCCTTTGATATCTGATGCATATGAGCCTGTGATATCCTGACTTCCTTTCAGGGTAAAGGCAAGTTTATAAATATTTTTTATAGATTCTTCTGGGATTCCACAGCCATTATCCTCTATTTCAAAATATATATAATCATTGAGAAAATAAGTTCGCATATATATTCTGGGATTATCAGTCCTGCTCAAAGCATGGATTGAATTTTGTAAAAGATTTACAAGTGTATGCTCAATCATTCCTGGATCAGCAAATAATTTTGGGAGATCTTCCTGGTCTTGTCTTATGAGCTCGATCCCTTTCAAATCTTTTTTTAAAAGATTTGTAACAAGTTCTATTGTATTACCTAATTTAAAAAATTTTTGTTTTGGTTCTTGATTCTTTGCAAATGCAACCAGGTTTCTTGTTAAATTTCTTCCCCTAAGGGTCTGGTTAAAAATTAATTCCAGGCTTTTTTTGATTTCAGGTTCTTTGCAATCACAAAGGGATAGCTCTGCATTGCCCATAATAGCACCTAAAATATTATTAAAGTCATGGGCAAGTTTTCCTGCCATTCTACCTATTAAAGCATGTTTTTCCTGTTCTGCAATATGGTTTTCAGCTTTGAGTTTTGCTTTTTCAGCTATTTTTTGGGGAGTAATATTTCGACTTACCCCAAGTATCCCATTGGGTTGATTATCAGGTCCTTTAAGAATCCTGACATTATTGCTGGTATAGATAATAGAGCCGTCCTTACAAAATTGTTTTGCTTCAAATATCTTTGGCTCCCATCCCTTAGGGTCATTTGTTTTTATTATTTTGAGCCTTTTGTTTAATAAGTCCATTGCCTTTTTAAGGGAATCTGGGGTCGTAATATCATGAAGGGATTGTTCCATACCCTCTTCAACTGTGTAGCCCCTTTGCTGGTAAATGGAAGGGCTTATATAAGTAAATTTAAAATTCATATCCATTGTCCATATAATGTCGGCAATATTCTCAGCAATAAAACGATAACGTTCTTCATTTTTTTTTAATGAGGCAGATAATTTTATTGCTTTTTCATTGGATTGTGTCAGACCCTTAATCAGGACAGAAACTGAAAGAGTAGCTAAAGCATTTAAAAATATATAATTAATACCTGTGGCAAGCATTGCCTGTATTGGGAAAACAGGAAAATACTCACTCCAGGCATTATTATATACCAAATATCCTATGCCTAATAATGAAACGGCATTGATTAAAACAGCAATAACAGCAGCTTTGGAGTCTAATAAGACAGCTGTAAGTATAGGGAAGCAAAACAACCAGGCAGGACCTCCGCTTAAGGGACCAACAGAAATAATGACAAACCAGCCAATCCCATATACAGTCAGCACAGAAATTGATGCTCGTACCCCATAAGAGATGCGTGGTAAGATTAAAAGTAATACACATAGTATCCAGGCAATTAGATCAACAAATATTAATTCCCAGAGTTTGTGTGCAATGGCTACGGGAATGATAGAGATGAAAACCAGTAGTCCTATGGTTGCGCCAGCTAAAAGGAGTGCAAAAAGAATGCGCGTACGCCAGTATGTAAGAGCATTGGCTTTTAAGCTGTCAGCTACAAGCATTTGCTCAAATATTGCAGTTTTTATTTTATTAAAATTCATAAATTTATTTTGTTTTTATTGTTAATCATATATTTTGTCTGTTACATGCAAGCGTTGATGCGAATATTATAATTATGCCACCAATAATAGTTGTTAAACCCGGGATTTCTTTAAGAATCAATAATGCCAGGGCAATACCCCAGACAGGTTCAAGCCCGGTTATTATGCTCACGGTTTTTGCCTTGATGCGCGCAAGTGATTTTATAAAAAGAGAATGGGATACAGCAGTGCATAAAATTCCAAGGACTGCAAGCAAAGGAAGATCACTATATGATGGCAGGGAAGAGTTAATTAAAAATGCCGGTATAAGCAGAAAAAGACTTGCAAAAAAGTTTTGGTACAGAGCAATAAGTAAAGGGTTAATATTTTTTGCAGAATGCCTGTTTATTATTGTTAATAAAGCAAAGGTGAAACCTGCTATTATCCCTATACATCCACCTTTTGTCATGGTATTTGAGAAATCAAAACAAGGAATAATAAGAAAAGTACCTCCAAAGATCATGCATGCAAATATAATATCCTTTAAGTAAAGTTTTTCTTTAAAAAAAACAGGCTCTAAAAAAGTCACAAAAAGGGGAAAGGTGGAAAATGTAAGTAATCCGATTGCAACAGTGGATATTTGAATTGAATAAAAAAAACATACCCAGTGAAAGGCTAAGAGTAAACCCTGAAGAGCAAACGAAAGGCTGGTTTTTAAAGAATCAGGCTTGATTGACATTGTCTTTTTAAAGGAAATAATAAAGATTATTAATGCAAGCCATGCAAAAAAAGTTCTGCCAAGAACAATAAAAATTGAGCTAAAGGAAAAGAATTTTCCAAAAAGTCCTGAAAACCCGAACAAAAACACAGCAATATGTGTCGTTATAATCGGGTTGTCAAGATTTTTTTTAAGGTCCATGGTTTTTAAATTTTCATCTTGTTAATTGACGGTATTTAATTCTTGTGGGGTGATCTGCCCGGGACCCAAGTCTTTTTTTCCTGTCTTTTTCATAATCTGAATAGCTTCCTTCAAAGAAAAATGTCTGGCTGTCACCTTCAAAGGCAAGGATATGGGTTGCAATCCTGTCCAAAAACCACCTGTCATGGCTTATTACCATGGCGCATCCTGCAAAGGCTTCAAGAGCTTCTTCAAGGGCTCTCATTGTATTGACATCAAGATCATTGGTTGGTTCGTCAAGTAAAAGCATGTTGGATTCTGATTTAAGGACATTGGCAAGATGCACACGATTTCTTTCACCGCCTGACAATACTTTGGTTTTTTTTTGTTGATCCTGCCCTGAAAAATTAAATTTTGAAACATAGGCACGGGAATTGATTTTTCTACCTGCAATAACAAGAGTATCACTGCCGTCTGAGATATTTTCCCATATTGTTTTTTCTCCATCAAGAGTATCTCTTTCCTGATCAACATAACCCAATGCCACAGTATCGCCTATTTCCAATTTGCCTGAATCAGGTTGGTCTTTGCTGCATATCATCTTAAAAAGTGTTGATTTGCCGGCTCCGTTGGGACCAATGATTCCAACAATTGCTCCAGGAGGAATAATAAAATTCATTTTATCAATAAGAAGTTTATTTCCTAAACTTTTTGACAAGTCTTTGGCAACCAGAACTTTATCTCCGAGCCTTGGTCCCGGCGGGATAAATATTTCCATTGTCTCATTTTGTTTTTCCGCATCGTTTTTTAAAAGATTTTCATAGGAGTTGATCCTTGATTTAGCCTTAGACTGCCTGCCTTTAGGCGACATCCTTATCCATTCAAGTTCCCTTTGAAGAGTTTTCTGGCGTTTGCTTTCATGTTTTTGTTCATGGCGCAGCCTTTCTTGTTTTTGCTCAAGCCATGAGGAATAATTGCCCTTAAATGGAATCCCCACACCTCTGTCAAGTTCCAATATCCACCCTGCAACATTATCAAGAAAATATCTGTCATGGGTTATTGCTATGATAGTGCCTTTATATTGATTTAAATGCATTTCAAGCCATGCAACAGATTCAGCATCAAGATGGTTGGTTGGCTCGTCAAGCAAAAGGATATCCGGCTTTTGCAGCAATAACCTGCAAAGAGCAACCCTTCTTTTTTCACCTCCTGACAATATATTAACAGGAGTATCCTCTGGAGGACATCTTAATGCATCCATTGCCATTTTTAATTTGGAATCCAGATCCCATGCTTCGATGTGATCAAGTTTTTCCTGGAGATTCCCTTGTTTTTCAAGTAATTTATCCATTTCGTCATCTGACATGGGTTCGGCAAATTTTTCACTGATTTCTTCGTATTGGTTTAAAAGATCAATGGTTTCCTGCACACCTTCTTCAACAACCTGTTTTACTGTTTTTTCTGAATCAACAAGGGGCTCCTGCTCAAGATAGCCTGTTGTAAATCCTTTGGATAATATAGTCTCCCCTGTAAAACCATCATCGACTCCGGCAAGTATTTTTATAAGGCTTGACTTGCCTGACCCGTTTAATCCAAGCACGCCAATTTTTGCTCCATAAAAATAGGAAAGGGAAATATCTTTTAAAACCTGCTTATCTCCATGATGCCTGCTTACATTTATCATAGAATAAATCACTTTTTTGGTATCTTCACTCATATATAATTCCTTTTATTTTGTTCGGATTATTTCTTATCAAAGGCAAATGGCCCCCATGCCTGGCATGTGGGCATTATTTCAATGCTGTTTATATTAATGTGACAAGGGCGCATAACACTCCACAAAACAGTCTCTGCAATGTCTTTTGCCAAAATCGGTTCCATACCCTTATAAACATTATCAGCCTTTTTTTTATCACCATGGAATCTGACTTCGGAAAATTCAGTATGGGCAAGTCCGGGCTCAATATTTGTAACATTTATACCTGTGCCAAGAAGGTCGCATCTTAAGTTCCTGGAAAATTGTTTGACAAAGGCTTTGGTTCCACCATAGGTGTTGCCGCCAGGGTAGGGGTAAGTCCCTGCAATGGAGCCTATATTGACAATATGTCCTTTTTCCCTTTTAACCATAATTGGAAGGACAGCTTTTGTTAAATATACAAGCCCTTTGATATTTGTGTTGATCATTTGTTCCCAGTCATCAAGGTCTGCAGTCTGTGCAGGTTCAAGTCCCAAAGCAAGCCCTGCATTATTTACAAGTACATCTATATTCTGAAAATTTTCAGGAATATTTTTAATTTGTGCAAAAACCTTATCTTTAAGTTGTACATCCATTGTTATTGCCAGTACATCCACGGTATTTGAAAGCTTATTTTTCAAGTTTTCAAGTTTTTTTTCACGCCGTCCCGTTATTATGAGCTTGTAGCCATTGGCTGCAAATAATTTTGCGCATGCTTTGCCAAAACCTGCAGTCGCGCCTGTGATTAATGCTGTTTTATCCATAATATTGTCCTTTGTTTATTTATTAATCAAGTCTTGGTATGTAAAGCAGTTTTAAAAAAATTGAATAATAACTTGATCGGTGAATAAAATCAAATCTTTTGTATTCACGGCTTGCTATCTGATATTAGCACTTCATAAACTTGAACTGGCTTGCTGACATTTTTTAATTGTTTTGTTTTGGGTAATGATAATGTGAACCTGCCTTTAATATAGTCGGAGATGATAGAAGTTACAAAAATTTTTCCACCTGTGGCAATGGAACATACCCTTGCTGCAATATTTGTTACAGATCCGGATGCTGTAAATGTCCACCTGTCCTCGGCAATACCGTGGAATCGTGTGGACCCCACAGAAGCCATGCCGGAATTAATACCCATATTTACCATGACAGGATCATATTGATTTTTAAGGGATTCATTAATGGTAATGGTCTTTTTTTGTATATCAATTGCTGCTGTGACTGCATTAATCGCATTTTCCTTTGGGTCAGAGCCCTGAAAAAGAATCATCAGACCGTCACCTGCAGTTTCATTAATATCCCCATTATTTTTTACAATAATATCTAGAAATTGTGAAAAATATGTTTCAATCAGATAATTCATTTTGTCCTGGGAAATATTCTCACTCATTTTTGTATATCCTGCTATATCTAAAAAAAGCACTGAAATATCCTTATCGTGCTTGGTAAGATCAGGGTTTTCCGGATTTTCTGATATCAAATCTTTTACAGATTTAGGTATGAACTTGCTCATATGGTTCTGGATTCCTTCAAGCAACTGAACTCGATGCAGGGTTTTTTCAAGTTTTTTATTTTTTTCTTTTATTTTTTTTAATAATTGTTCAAGATTAAACTCCCTTGCCTCGATTCTGACAATCATCATACCAAATGCCTCGGCAAAATCTGTAATTTGTCTTGGATATCTGTCCTGTCTGGTTAACTCCATCAGCTTATCTGTTTCATCATATGCACCCATGGACACTTTTTGAGCTGACTCCAGTAAAATTTTTAATAATTTGTCATTGGCTGCTGATGTCATGGTATACTATCTCCCTTTAGTTTATT
>CAZTEM010000055.1:0-3587 GCA_964612755.1 uncultured Desulfobacterales bacterium
TACTATAACTTTTCGTAAAAAACAAATTTATTATCAATAACAATAATTCAATTACGATATTCCCCTTGACAAAATATTCATAAAATAAGATTATACATGATAGTTAATCAAATCGTTTTAGGCAATTTACTCTTTTTTGTTTGTTATTAGGAATGTATTATGGTACAAAATATATCCCTTGAATGTGAAAACATTGCTCAAAAATATCTTTCTGTTGCCCGAGTGTTTTTTGTTGCACTTGATACAAAAGGGAATATTACACTCATCAATGAATATGGTCTTGAGATCCTTGGCTATAAAGAGGATGAACTTCTAGGTAAAAACTGGTTTGAAATTTGTGTGCCTTCTTCAGTGCGCAATGATGTTCAATTGATGTATGATGATCTAATGGCTGATAAAACCGAATCTGCCGAGTATTATGAAAACCCTATTATCAAAAAAGATGGCACTCAACGTATTATCGCCTGGCATAATGTTATCTTAAAAGATCCCAATGGTAAAATCACAGGTTCCTTAAGTTCTGGCAATGATATTACAGATCAAAAAAATACAGAACGTGCGCTCAGGCAGGCTACTGAAACTCTTGCCCTGAATGAAAAACGATTCCGTGATATTTCTCTGAGCATGGCTGACTGGATATGGGAAGTAGATAAAGAAGGTAAATATATATTTGCTGCAGGCAATTCAAAAAAAATACTCGGGTATGAGAATGAGGAACTGATTGGTAAAACTCCTTTTGATTTTATGCCTGAAGATAAGCTTGAATCAGAAAAAACAAGGTTCATGAAAATCATAAAAAAACGACGACCCATTGTTGATATAAAACACTGGTGTTTGAATAAAAATGGTCGCAAAGTATGTCTGCTTACAAATGGCTTGCCTATATTTGATAGTAAGGGTCAGCATTTAGGATATCGGGGAGTTGAAAAAGATATTACTAAAAATATCATAATGGAAAAACAACTTAATCAGTCTTTAAAAACCACTGAAATGATAATTGACAATCTTCCGATTGGTATGGTTATCATAGGTAAAGACAGATCAATCAGACAGATTAATAAAGTAGCTCTTAATATTTTGGGGCTTAAATCCAAAAAAGATGCTATCGGGCTTAGCTGCCATCAAACATTATGCCCTGCTGACAAATTCAAATGTCCCATATTGGATCTTAAACAAAAAGTTGATCAATCGGAAAAAATTATTATTGATTCCAATGGAGACAGGATACCCATATATAAAACAGCTCTACCCTTAAATCTTGAGGGTCAGGACGTAATCATTGAAGCTTTTATGGATATAAGCCAGATCAAAAAAGCTGAGAATGCATTAAAAGAAAGCGAAGAACAACTCCTGGCAGTCATGGGCACCATTGTTGATCCTCTGGTAGTATATGATGATCTAGGAAAAGTTACTTATTTAAATCCTGCATTTACCCGAATCTTTGGCTGGACTTCAGATGAACTTCTTGGCAGACGTATTGATTTTATTCCTGATCAGGAAATAGTCCCGACCCGCAACGTCATTAATCGAGTCCTGAAAGGAGAGGGATTATCCGGGTTTGAAACAAAAAGAATAACCAAGGCTGGAAATATCATTGACATACGGGTCGGAGCTGCACTGCTTTTAGATGCCAAAGGCAAACCAAAAGGAATTGTGGCTAATTTACAGGATATTTCCAGAGAAAAAGGCGTCCAGGAAAAATTAAGCACATTAAATAAAGAGCTTGAAGAAGCAGTTCAAAAAGCTGATGTTGCCAATCGTGCTAAAAGCGAATTTTTAGCAAATATGAGTCATGAAATCCGTACGCCCATGAACGGAGTTATTGGCATGACAAGCTTACTTTTAAGCACTCCATTGAATTCAGAACAAAAAGAATTTACCGAAACAATTAAACAAAGCGGTGAAGCTTTATTGGATATTATCAATGACATTCTTGACTATTCAAAAATTGAGTCTGGCAAACTTGATCTTGAAAATATTGATTTTGATCTGAGAGTAACTTTAGATGAGACATCTGATCTGCTTGCAATCAAAGCCCATGAAAAAAACCTGGAATTTATCAATATGTTTCACCATGATGTTCCCTCTCTTTTATGCGGTGATCCTGGAAGGCTGAGGCAGATTTTGATAAATCTTACAGGCAACTCCATTAAATTTACAAAACAAGGAGAAGTAGCTATTCACACAAGCCTTGAAAACGAGGATGATAATTGTGTAAATATTCGTTTCAGTATTGTCGACACAGGCATAGGAATCCCAAAAAATCGCATGACCAGACTCTTTAAATCCTTTTCGCAGGTTGACAGTTCAACAACACGGCAATACGGAGGTACAGGCTTAGGACTAACCATCTCAAAAAAACTTGCAGAAAAAATGGGTGGGCAGATAGGAGTAGAAAGTGAGGAAGGCAAAGGTTCTACTTTCTGGTTCACAGCTGTTTTCAAAAAACAACCAAAAAACAGAGTAAAAAAAGTTTTAGTCCCGGAGAACATTACAAATAAAAGAATTTTAATTGTGGACGACAATACTACAAACCGATATATCCTGCGGGAGCAGCTCAAACTATGGAATTGTCAATATGATCAGGCAGAAAACGGACAACAGGCTTTGGAGAAACTTGCCCTGGCAAAAGCAGATAATAATCCCTTTGATATTGCAATCCTTGATATGCAGATGCCTAAGATGGATGGGAAAACCCTTGGAAAAAAAATTAAAAATGATCCGAATATAAAAAATACAATTCTTATCCTGATGTCTTCCATGGGTCAAAGGGGTGATGCCAAACAATTAAAAAAAATTGGTTTTTCTGCATACCTGATTAAGCCTGTTAAGCAGTCACAGCTCTTTAACTGCCTTTCAATTGTTGCAGGCATTCAAAATAAAATAAAAGAAAAAAATCATGAGACTCTTATCAACAGGCATTCTCTTGCAGAAGATCAAAAACAGAAAATCCGGATACTCCTGGCAGAAGATAATCAGATAAATCAAAAAGTGGCATTAAGTATATTAAAAAGATTAGGATACAATGCAGACATTGCCTCTAATGGACAAAAAGCTATTAAGGCTTTAGAGCTTTTTGATTATGATCTTGTTTTAATGGACTGCCAGATGCCGGTAATGGACGGTTATAAAGCAACAGGAGAAATAAGGAACCCTGATTCCAAAGTATTAAATCATTCCACCATTGTTATTGCCATGACTGCCAACGCCATGAAAGGTGACCAGGAAAAATGTATTGCATCGGGCATGGATGATTATCTGCCAAAACCTGTAAAACCCCAGGAACTTGCAGATATGATTGATAAATGGTTGTGTAAAATCAAGAATAATAGCCTTTAACCGAAATCTTAGCTTCCCCTGTTAAAGGATCAAAATCCTCCATTAATTTAACACCATATATTGTTTCAGGGACAATCATTTCTGATGCCTGCCCTCTGATAATAGTACCTTTTGCCAGCTGATCCTTAATCTTTATTGTTGAATATTTTTTACCAATCTCCAAAATTGAAGGGCTGGTTTTATTATAGATTACACTCTTTAAAGCAATCCCATCACATGCAACAATAGTGGAAGAGTTGACCTCAGCA
>CAZTEM010000055.1:3687-21545 GCA_964612755.1 uncultured Desulfobacterales bacterium
ACTCTTTAAAGCAATCCCATCACATGCAACAATAGTGGAAGAGTTGACCTCAGCATTTAGAGCAATTAATTCTTTTAAAGTTTCCAATTTTGCATTAAAAATATTTTTATTAACAATAATATTACCACTTGCAAAAATACTGGCATTATAATTATTATTATTTTTGCCTTTTGTACCCACACACCCTTTTATATCGGCATTGCCTGATGCAATTATTTTGCCTGCCATATCTCCGTGCAAAATAATATTGCGGCACTCAAGTCCACCATCTTTTTCTATTGTTCCATCTATTATTAAATCATAATTACTATATTTCTCTCCTGTTTCTTTTGTTATATTCCCGGCAACAGTCTGGTCTGTGGATTTTTCGGGAAGAGGCAATACCAGAAATGTTTTTTCTTTATAAACAGATGGAATACCATCGACCTCAGCAATAAAGGAATAGCCCTGTCTTATCACTCCCTTTCCACAATCCATAAAACATTTTTTTATATCAGGAGGATTAATACAATTGCCTCGCACATCTTTCCCTGGCTTTCCCTTTTTCCCAGGGACAATATTGGCTATAATATCGCCTTTTCGAACCAGTTCACATTTCTTTTTTTCAGATTTATCATGGCAAGGGTTTTGATTTCCTAGCAAAGCCGAATCTTTATCAAATAAAATTTCAATTTTCTCATCTAATCCATCAATATGAGGATAGCCTTTTGCAATTAGGATTTCTTCTTCTACCTGTTTATTTAAAAAAAAGTCTTCAATAACATCATCATCAACAATTCCGACTTTGATGCCTGCCTGTTTTAACCAGGCTATAAATTCGTATAATTTGACTTCTTCTAAGGGCTCTTTAATTTTTGAAACATAGGCTTCCAACCCGTTTTTTGAAATACGATACTGAAATATCTGGTTAAATTTCGTATTTAATTTAATATCTGAATTATAAGAGAACAATGCGTTTTCTATATTAAGCCTTCTTGTTTCAAATTGTTTTTGATCTTTTAAAACACGTAAGATATCTTCTTGTTTAAGATCAGCTGATTCGCCTAAGATTTCATGGAGGAATCTTCTTGGGCAGCCATGCTCTGACTCTCTTTTTTGTAAAAGCAATGCTCGGTTCAATTGCGCCAGAGTTATTAATTCTTTTTTTAAAGCAATCACTCCAAAGCGTTTATTTATTAATTTTTTTTCATCCTCTGCCCTGCCAAGATTTTTTAGTGCATTGGCGAGCTTTTCATCACTTATTCTATTTTGTGAAAGAAGTATGGCAGTGGAATCAGCCAAAGATATCTGATTTTGCTTCAATAGTATTTCGCTGATCTCTTTTGTTTTTTCAGTTTTTGCATAATAATCTTTCTGAAAATCCAAGGCAGCATCTATTGCCTGTCTATCTGTAAAATTATTTGCGATTGCAAGTTTTGCATATTCAGTATCTAAAACTAAAGTATCTTGATATAATTTAAAAGCTTTTAAAAATTCAATTTTCGCGTCTGAAAGAATTTTTTCTTCTTTTAAAACATCTATAATAGAGCATTCAGGTTCCTGCTCATATCTTTTGTTGAGGATTGCTGCAATTTTTTTTTCTCTTTCTCCATTAATAAGCATACATTTTTTTGCAAGGCTTAAAATACTCTGATTGCTTTTTTTAATTTCAGGATTGATTGTCATGTATGTATATTTCCCATTATTTTTGGAAAAACATATATAGTTTATTACAAATTTTTAATTCTTGCAATTTGTTTTGTCATGTTTTTATCAAAGCTGCATGGGAAAAGGGTATTATTTGAAAAAACAGGATCAAGTTCAAGATCATACTTGGAGTTTTGCTTTGCTTTTTCCCACATTTTTGTATGGGGAATTGGAGTATAATATGCCAAAGTCGGATTTATACCGCATTTTTTCACCTTTAAAAAGGAATCTTCAACCTCGGAAAAGCTCTGACCAGGCAGTCCGCATAAAAGGTAGGCACCCATATCAGATTTTTTAAATCCTGCTTTTTTAAGATTATCAATAGCACAATAAAATTCTATTTCTTTTACTTTTTTATCAAAGGATCTATTATTAAAATCTGCTGTCTCAAGACCAAGGCGTATGGTTTTAAATCCTGCATCATACATTAACTTTGCTGCTTTTTTGCTGATTTCTCTGATATGAAGGGCATTGGGTGTATGAAAAAATGGCTGCATCCCGGAATTTATTATCTTTTCAAACAATACAAAGGCATGGTCTTCCCCATTAATCAGCAATGCATCATCATAAAAAACAAAATTTTTAATTTTATATTTATAATACCAATATTCTATTTCCTTAAACACTGATTCAGGAGACCGTTGAAAAAATTTCGGAACAAGATAGGATGATGCACAATAATCACAATTAAATGGACATCCCATTGATGTTAACAAAGGGATATACGTAATTTTACTGAGCATATCATAGGCAGGGTATGGAAGATTTTCAAAAAACTTAAAGTCATTGTCATGACAATCAAATCCCATATCAAATTGAGTATATTGTTTTATAATCCGGTTTAAATCTTTAAAACCTGATCCTGAGACAATTAAATCCGCTTGAGAATGCTTTTTTGCATGATCAGTGCATAAGCTTGCATATATTCCCCCAAGCACAAGAGGAGTCTCAGGAAAAATTTCTTTAATAATACTTATGGTCTCTTTTACGCCATATGCCCAATATGTCATCAATGATGTAACAAATATCAGATCAGGTCCACCATTGTTTTTCAATGTTTTAAGATCCTGTATAAACCAGTCAGGATCAATACCATACCTTGAATATGTTTTTAATACTTCCTTGCCGTCAAACACGCAGGGCAGGTCAATAACGGTTTTTCTATAAGGACCTCTGCCATCGGGCAACAATTTTGGCTCACCTTTTTTTAGTTGACCTGGGTGAAATCTGTCAACGCAATCAATAAAAGATACATTGATTTCATATTTTCTTAATAATGCTGCAATCTGCAGTAGTCCCAAAGGTTTTGCCCAGAAATCAAAAGCTGCAAAATCATGGATCCAGGGATTTACACAAAGCACATGGGGTTGGTTAGAATTCATCTATTTTCTTTTAGACAAAATATTGCATGGAAGTTTTCTTAAGTTCTTTTTTACTGAAAAGAATAGAATATTGAGTGATTTTAACAGCATTGGAAATTTTTTGAACGATTTCATAACAGGATTCCTTATCCCGGGCATGAACCATTGTATAAAGGTTATAATCCCAGCCCTGCACAGGATTCCGCCTGTAACAATGAGATACTTCATCAAAGGAAGCCATTATTTTGCCTGTTTCAGAAGCTTTATCTTCATCAACTACCCAGGCAACCATTGCATTGGCATTATATCCTGAATTCTGATGTTTTAAAGTTGCCCCGAAACGGCGTATCATACCTCTGGCATTCATGGCATTCATTATTTTTAAAAATTCTGATTCTGATATTCCGATTTCTTCTGCAAGCTGCCTGTACGGTCTTGTAATCACCGGGATATCTCCCTGGAGTGCCGTGATTATCTTTTTTTCAAGTTGGGTGAGCTCATTAACTTTATCATCAGGCTCAGAACCATTATCCTGAGTTTTATTATTATTTTTATTATTCATATGCTGAATTTAAAAATTTTAGAGCATATTTGTCAAGTATTATCTTTTATTGTCAGCAATTCTTAGCTTGAAAATGTCACAGGTGTTATTGTGCCCATTGATCTCTGGAAAGAGATTGAGTCAGAAAAAGAGACAGCACACTTGCTTAAAAGTGCAACTATGAAAAAACGACTGCTGGAAGCAAAAAACCGCAAGGAGGGTATCCCTTTTGATGAAGCCTGTCAGAAGCTTGGATTTTATCATCTGATTTTTATTCAAAAATCTTCCACTATAGTTTGTCTACAAGATTATACTTTTTGACCCGGAAGTGCTGTTTTATCATCTTTTCTGCATAAAACATATCCATGCCCTTGGAGGAATTTTATGTTTTGATTCAAAAAACCCGGAAGCAATAAATAAAATTTCAAAAAAAGGTTCCACAGCAGTTATTACGGCTTTAGCACTTTGCCTTGGGGGACCGTTTCCTTCACGTTTTTCATCACAATTTCCAATAATACTTAGCCATTTCCCTTGTTTTGATAAATGAAAAGCTGCATTTTCAGCAAACAAAGCCATTTCTTTGGAGTCAAAAGAATGAAAACAACCATGGTCATATAAAAAATCAAAGGGATAGCCTTTAACCTCTTCTTTTAAAAAATCGTTTTCTAAAAAATTTATATGAACTTTGCTCTTTATCGCGTTTTCTTTAGCAAAAGAAATAGCTGTTTTTGAAAAATCAACCCCGGTTACTTCAAACCCGTTTTTTGCAAGCCATATACAATTTTGACCTTTACCACAGCCGACATCAAGCACCTTATTCCCTTTTATCCGCTTTTTTGCAATAAGATTGATCAAATTGGAATCTGGTCTGTCATTGTCCCAGGGAATATCATTGGATCTATATCTTTTATCAAAATATTCTTTATCGTGCATAGATTTCGCCTTTTTGTTACGCCTTTTCCGGGAAAAGGGATAATATATCCTTTTCCAATGCCCTGCATATTCCACGTTCAGTAATAAAACCTGTTATAAGAGATGCAGGAGTTACATCAAAGGCATGGTTTATTGCCAAACTTTTTTCAGGCGGCACTAAAACCTTGGATATATTGCCTTTTTCATCTTTTCCCTGAACATATCGTATTTCATTAGGATCACGCTCTTCTATGGGTATCTCCTTTATTCCATCCCTTATTTCCCAGTCAAAAGTTGAAGAAGGCAAGGCAACATAAAAGGGAATATTATTTGCCTTTGCTGCAAGGGCTTTTAAATATGTCCCGATCTTGTTTGCAACATCACCTGTTCTTGTTGTTCTGTCTGTCCCTACAATAACAAGGTCAACCAGGGAATGCTGCATCAGATGGCCACCTGCATTATCTGTAATAATTGTGTGATTCACTCCTTTTTGTAATAATTCAAAAGCAGTAAGTCTTGAACCCTGGTTCAAAGGTCTTGTTTCATCAACCCAGACATGTACATCAATACCTTTTTCAAAGGCGTTGTAAATAGGGGCTGTAGCTGTTCCATACTCTATACAGGCAAGCCACCCTGCATTGCAATGGGTCAATATATTTACAACTTTGCCTTGTTTTTGCCGGCTTATTTGTTCTATTATGGGAAACCCGTTTTCACCAATAGCTCTACAATTATCAACTTCTTTTTCAAGTATTTCAAGAGCTGCTTTAAGACATATTCTGGACCGGTCTTCAAAAGACGAATATTCCAAAACTTTTTTTAAAACATAATCAACACCAAAGGCAAGATTAACTGCTGTTGGTCTTGAAGCTTTTAATCTTTTGCATTCATTTACCAGATAATCATTGGACACTGCCTTATTTTTATCCTTATCCTGCAAAAAAGCAGCATAAACGCCAAGGGCACCTGTTGCTCCAATAAGAGGGGCTCCCCTTACAAACATTTCTTTTATTGCATAAATTACATCATCAACATTCTCTAAATCTGCCACAACCAATTCATGGGGCAAAAGAGTCTGATCTATTACTTGAATGGTGTCAGTTTTATTATCAAACCAGATAGGACGGGTAACATGCCCTTTTATAGAATTTTTTTTCATTTAGTTTATGCCTTTATTTATCATTAACAAACAAATCTACTATTTCAAATCTTTCAACATCAACAATACCATGATCTGTAATTTTCAATTTAGGGATAACAGGCAGTGCAAGAAATCCCAATGTCATAAACGGATCTTTTAGTTTTGATCCAAGAGAGTGTACGCTTTTTATAATCTTTGTCATATTATTTTCAACATCTTTCATTGGCTTGTCTGACATAAGACCTGCCACAGGCAGACTAAGGGATTCAATGATTGCATTATCTTGTGATATTGCAAATCCGCCTTTCATATCAATAATTTTCTCAAATGCCCTTGCCATGTCTCTATCATTAACACCAACCACTATTATATTGTGGGAATCATGGGCAACGCTTGAAGCGATTGCACCTTTTTTCAATCCTATCCCGGTAACAAAACCTTTTCCCATGCGTGCTTTGCCTGAATATCTTTCTACAACAGCAATCTTTAAGATATCCCTTAAGGGATCAGAAATAATAAATCCGTTCTGCACCAGAGGACTGCAAATTTTCTCATTGGTTACTACCTGATCTTCAACAGCTTGAATCACTCTTATTTTAAGATCGCTATGGTTGCAATTATATCCTTCCTTATCAGCAATAATTGAAAAATCAATATTTTTATTCTGAATATTCATAACTTCAGGATAAACAATATCACGGCAGGGTGAATGATTTTCTTTAACAAGTTTTGCCTTAACAAACACCTTTTCTATTTTAAAATCTTTTAAAGCCCTGGTCACAATAAAATCTGCCCTGCGCCCCGGAGCTATTGCACCTGCATCATTAATATGAAAATAATCAGCTGGATTTATACTTCCCATTTTAATTGCCCTTACAGGGTCAAGTCCTTTGGCAATTGCCTTTCTTATTATGTGATCAATATGACCCTTGGTCAATATTTCTTCAGGATGGCGATCATCTGTGCACCACATCATCCTGTTACAGGTTTTATCATTAATTGCAGGAAAAAGATCATCAAGGTTTTTAGCACAGGTGCCCTGCCTTACCATTATATGCATTCCAAGCCTCAATTTTTCAATTGCCTCGCCAGAATCCGTGCATTCATGATCACTTAAAATACCTGCGCCTGTATAGGCAAAAAGATCTTGCCCTGTAAGACCCGGAGCATGTCCGTCAATGGGCTTTAATGCCTTTTTTGCAAGTTTTATTTTTGCCATTACATCAGGATCTTTAAAAATTACTCCCGGATAATTCATCATTTCAGCCAGGGCAACTATTTTGGGATGGTTTATCATTGTTTTAAGTTTTTCTGCGTCAAGGACAGAACCTGATGTTTCCATATGAGTTGCAGGAACACAGGAAGGAAGGGCAAACAATATATTCATATCCGAATCACCAGCTGAATTTATCATATATTCAATACCGGCAATGCCTGCAACATTTGCAATTTCATGGGGATCTGCAATACAGGTTGTGGTTCCGCATAAAAGCACTGCTTTTGCAAAATTTTCAGGAGTTGTCATGGAACTTTCAATGTGGACATGGGCATCAATTAATCCCGGCACCATATATTGTCCCTGAAGGTCAATAATTTTTTCACAAGAATATTCATCAATCTTATTATTATCGCAAAAGCCGATAAAATAACCATTTTCCACGGCAACTGCCTGGTTTATGACTTCTTCTGTAAAAACATTTACCACCCTGGCATTTAAAAATATTATATCAGCCTTAATTTTATTTATACTCATTATCTTATCTCAAATCATTTGCTTTAATGTCAACTGCAATCAATCGTACATCATCCATGACTTTATTAACATCCATGGTGAAAATTTTATTATTTTCCATGACAATCTGCCCGTTAATAATACTTGCTGCCACATCGCTGCCAGTAACAGAGTATACAAGATGGGAATAGGGATTATACATGGGAACAAGGTGAGGCTTTTTTGTATCCACAATAATTATATCAGCTCTTTTTCCGGGCTCAATAGAACCTGTAATATCACCAAGGCCTAAAGTCCTTGCACCATCAATGGTTGCCATTTTAACTGTTGTTTTTGCATTAATGACCTCAGGATCAAGGGAAAAGACCTTATGAAGTTTAGCAGTTTTATCCATTTCCAAAAAAAGATCAAGATCATTATTGCTTGCACATCCGTCAGTGCCAAGCCCTACACAAATACCATTTTTCAGCATTTCAGGTACAGGTGCAATCCCGGACGCGAGTTTCATATTGCTTTCAGGACAATGTGCAACCTTGACATTGTTTTTTTTATAAAGTTTAATATCATCATCAGACAAATGCACTGAATGGCATGCCACGAGATTGGACGATAATACCCCGAGATCATTTAAAAATTGTACAGGGGTTTTGTTATATTTTTCTTTTATCTGACCCTGTTCGTTCAAAGTTTCAGCAACATGAATTATAAGAGGTATATTATTTTTATTTGCAATATCTGATGCCCGCTTTAATAATTCAGGGGCGCAAAGATAGGTTGAATGAGGCTCCACAGCCGGTGTTATCAAAGGGTCATTCATATATTTTTCAATCATATTTTCAACATATTCAAAACCCTTTTCAAGCATGCCATAATTGGGAGATGGAAAATCATAAAGCACTTCTCCCACAACAGCCCTCATGCCTGCATCTTTTGCTGCCTGTGCAACCTGATCTTCAAAAAGGTACATATCACAAAAACAGGTTGTACCGGAAAGAATCATCTCGGCACATGCAAGCATTGCACCCTTGTAGACCTTATCTTTATTAAGACCTGCCTCGGCAGGAAATATATGATCCTCAAGCCATTCCATCAAAGGAAGGTCATCGGCAAGTCCCCGAAACAAAGTCATTGATGCATGGGTATGGGTATTTATCAATCCGGGCATTATTATCCCACCACAGGCATCAATGACTCTATCAACATTTAAACCGGAACAATCTTTTAGATCCCCTGATTCGGTAATTTTATCATCTTTAATCAGGACAAAGCCCTGGTCAATGATTTCCATTTTTTTATTCATGGTTAAAACCATACCGTTTTTTATCAAAAGATCCATTTTTTATTCCTTTAATAGTTAATTGTCAGCCTTTTGGGCATTTATTATAGCCACTTCTTCAAAGGTTTTAATATCAGCAAGTACCCTTGTTGAGGCATCAATAAGTTCAAAAGCAAGTGCTGCACCAGTACCTTCCCCAAGTCTGAATCCTATATCTAAAAGGGGATCTAATTCAAGTCTTTCATGCATAAATTTATGCCCTATTTCAACGGAACGATGGCTTGCAAATAAATATTGTTTTGCAAGGGGGGCAAGCTCACATGCTATCAAGGCTCCTGCCGTGGATATTAAACCATCACATACAACAGGGATACCTGCGGCAGCAGCTCCAATAACAAGACCTGCAAGACCGCCTATTTCAAACCCACCAACTTTGGCAAGGACATCAATGGGATCATTTTCTGCAAGTTTTGGATCAATAAGCTTATGCAGTTTAAGGCTCTTTTCAATAACTCTTATTTTATTTTTCAGCATATCATCGTCAATACCGGTTCCCCTGCCTGTGAGTTTTTCAGGTGCAATGCCTGAGAATGCGGCAATAATTGCAGAGGAAGGCGTGGTATTTCCAATACCCATATCTCCTGTACCAAGGATATCAATAGAATCTTTATCAACAAGCTCTTTTACTATATCTATGCCTGAATTAATTGATTGAACAGCTTCCTGCCTTGTCATAGCAGGTTCTTTAGCAAAATTTGACGTTCCTTTTCTCACTTTTTTATGAAAAATATCAAGATCAGGTGCAAAATCAAAATTAACACCAAAATCAGCAGCTTTAACTATAGCACCTGCATGTTTTGCAAGTACATTTATTGAAGCTCCCTGGTTTACAAAATTTTCCACCATCTGGGGTGTGACCTCAGCCGGGAAAAGGCTTACACCTTCTTCAACCACCCCATGATCTCCGGCGCAGGTAACAATAAACTTTCTTTTTAAATGTACATCAAGATTTCCCTTGATTGCAGCCATTTTTGCACTTATATGCTCAAGCATGCCAAGGCTTCCTGCAGGACGTGCCTGGTCTGCAAGACGTGTATAGGCTTTTTGTTCAACTTCTTTATCTATCTTTTTTATTTTTGCAATTTCTGCATTTAATTTTTCCATTTTTCCAAATCTACTCCTGTTTTAAAAATTAATAATTGTTGTTATGTTTGATTTATCTTATCTTTCTTTATGTCATTCCTAAATACTTCCATGCCTTTTTTCATGGCACAAAAATCACCACACATTGTGCATGTTGATTCCTCAAAGGGAGCTCTTTTGTTTCTTTTTGCCTTTGCAATTTCCGGGAACAAAAGATATTTATCAAGATCATCCCATTTCATATCCCGCCTTGCCAGGGCTGCATATTTTTCATTTTTACGTCTTTCAGGATATTTTGCTATATCACCGATTCTAACAGCAAGACGTGTGGCGCGGACACCTTCTCTTACATCTTGTACATCAGGCAGGGCAAGATGTTCAGCAGGAGTAATATAGCATATCAGATCAGCTCCATGCCACGATGAGACAGCAGCCCCAATGGCAGATGTTATGTGGTCATAGCCGGCTCCTGTGTCAGCAGGAAGAGGTCCTAAAACATAATATGGAGTATTTTTACTCATAACCTTTTCAAGCATTATATTCCCAGCTATTTCATCTAAAGGAACATGACCGGGGCCCTCAACCATCATCTGGCATCCCATGTCCCTTCCCAGTTCTGCAAGTTCGCAATTAATAATCATTTCTGCCATCTGGGCTCTATCATGGCTGTCATGGATCGCTCCTGCCCTTATTCCATTACCAAGGCTCAAAACAGCATCATATTTTTTCATAAGATTGCACACCCGGTCAAATTGTTCATACAAGGGATTCTCTTTATGATTTGCATCCATCCAGGCAACCATGAATGTTCCACCCTTAGATGCAAGCCCTCCATACCTGAATCCCTGATTTCGCAATCGTTCAATGCTGAATTGATTTATCCCGCAATGTATTGCCATAAAGCTCAACCCATCTGCCAATTGTTTTTCAATAAGATCAAACAAATACTCAGGATCAAGCTTACAAGGGTCTTTATACTTTCTTGCTGTTTCTTTAAAAGCTTGATAAAGAGGGACATTGCCCACAGGAAGTGATGTGGACTTAAGCACTTCTTGCCTCACCTTATCAAGGTTTCCACCTGCTGAAAGCTCCATTAAAGTATCTGCGCCTTCCTGTTCAGCAGCTTTTGCCTTTAAAATTTCTTCACCTATATCAGAAATATCAGATGAGGTTCCAATGGAAGCATTGATTTTTGTCCTGAGACCCTTGCCAATGCCGACAATTTTCTGAAATTTTCTTAAGGGATTAAAAGGGATTACTATTTCACCTGTGGCAACTCTTTTCCTGATAAATTCAGGGTCAAAGCCTTCTTTTTCGGCAACTTCTGCCATCTGGGGGGTAATTTGCATATCCCGTGCAAATTCTATCTGTGTTTTCAAAACATTTTCCTTTCCTCAAGGTTTTTGCCAGGACAATATCAGCAATTGTCCTGAAGGAAAATCCAGAACCGACTGATATTGTCAGCCCGGGATTTACCATTTCCCTGGGAAATCAAACAAATTAAAGTTTAAGGCAGGTATTCTGATTTACGGATCATCCTAATTTCTGCGCCTTCCCATGACCTGAAACAATCTTTAAATAATCAAATCACAGTGGCAATATGCAGATTTTGTACCCGAACACAGCGGCGGGACCATTCCGGATTCGCACCGGATTCCACTTTTAAGGTTTTAATAAAACCACCAAAAACTTCACATATTTTAAATCAATAACTCCTTACTATATTTCATAATAAAATGTCAAATAATAATAAAATTATTTGCTTTCCATAATATTTTCGTATAAAATATAATAAATTATCAAAAAAAGTCGTTAAAACTATAAACAATTGAAGCTTCACCTGGAGGTTTGTCATGAAACTAAAGATTGGTGCCAAAGTCAATATGCTCATGATCATTTCACTGATTATTGTTGGTGGAATATCACTATTATTTTCCATATCTGCCCTTAATAATCAGGGCAAGCTTGCTATTACTACATATCGTAAAAACATGATGTATGAAAAAAAAGAATTTTTAAACAACATAGTTACAACGGTTCAGTCAATAGCTCAGGAACAATACAACAATTCAATTGATAAAGAAAAAATACGAAAAGTCTACGGCGATAAAATAAAGATTGCTATAAATCAAGCTTTTGCAGTTTTCACTAGCCCATCGTTGAACATTACCTGTTCAACTTTGAATAATAAACAACAATATGTAAAAGATATAATAAAAAAAATGCGCTGGGGACTCGACGGCAAAGGATATTTCTGGATTCAGGATACAAATGGAATTATGATCATGCATCCTATTAAGCCTAGTCTGGATGGAAAACATCTTTTTGATATTACTGATCCTGACGGGAAACATCTTTTTAAAGAATTTGACAAAATCGCAAAGGCAAAAGGCGAAGGGTTTGTTGATTATAAATGGCCAAAGCCCGGGTTTGAGAAACCTGTTGATAAAATATCATATGTTAAATTATTTAAGGAGTGGGGTTGGATCATTGGCGGAGGTATGTATTTGGAATCCACAACCAAGCTCCTGAAACAAAAGGCCCTTAATACTATCAGATCACTACGTTATGGCAAAGAGAAAAAAGGCTATTTCTTTATTCAAAATTCTGCAGGAGTTAACATTCTTCATCCTATAAAACCGTCATTGCAGGGTAAAAACCTGATAAAAGCCAAGGATTCCAATGGAAAATTTTTCTTAAAAGAGTTAAATGATACTGCTGCAAAAAATAAACAAGGCGGGTTTGTTACATATATGTGGCCCAAACCAGGGGCTAAAGAGCCTGTCAAAAAACTTGCATTTTGTAAAAGGTTTGAACCATGGGATTGGAATATTGGAACAGGGATATATATTGACGATATAACCAAAGCACTTGCAAAAAAAGAAGCACTTATTAAAAAAGAAATAGCCAAAGCAATAACTAAAATTATTATTATTGTCCTTCTGGTCATTGCAGGCGCCCTGATTATTAATTATTTTGCCATTTCCAAAGGTGTTGTAGGTCCCATCAAAAAAATGATTGAAATGCTAAAAGATATTGCCCAGGGTAAAGGAGATTTGACAAAGAGGATTGAAGATAACTCCGGAGATGAAACCGAAGAACTTGCAAAATGGTTTAATAAATTTATCGAAAATATCCAGAAAATGATTTCAATGGTTAAGCAGGATTCTGTGAAACTTAACGAGTCTTCACAAAATCTTGCTGAAATCTCTGATACTATGAATCATTCTGCCGAGACCACATCATCAAAAGCAAATACAGTTGCAGCAGCATCAGAAGAAATGGCAACAAATTTAAGTTCTGTTGCAGCAGCCATGGAGCAGGCCACCGGGAATGTTAATATGGTGGCTTCTGCATCAGAAGAAATGTCTGCAACCATTAATGAAATTGCTAAAAATGCTGAAAAAGCAAGAACAATCACCACGGACGCTGTTACCAAGACTGATAATGCTTCTGTCCAGATAGATCAGCTTGGGAAAGCTGCAAAGGAAATAGAACAGGTTGTAGGCTCAATCACTGATATCTCTGCCCAGGTTAATTTGCTTGCCCTTAATGCAACCATTGAAGCTGCAAGGGCGGGAGAGGCAGGCAAAGGATTTGCAGTTGTGGCAAATGAAATCAAAGATCTTGCAAATCAGACTGCTGTTTCGTCCAATGAAATCAAAGAAAGGGTGACAGGAATTCAAACTTCAACTGATAAAACCATTGCTGAAATTGCAAGTATTTCCAAAGTGGTAGTTGAAATAAATGAAATTGTTGCAACCATTGCAACAGCAGTGGAAGAACAATCTGCAACAACCAAAGAGATCAATGAAAATGTTTCCCAGGTTTCAAATGGTATTGAAGAAGTAAATAATAATGTATCTGAGAGCTCAGCAGTATCCCAGGAAGTTACAAATGAGATCACAGAAGTTGATCAATCTGCAAATGACATTGCAGAATCAAGTTCCAAAATTAAACTTGATGCTGAAAAACTTTCAAAACTTTCACAAAACCTCACTGAAATGATGAATAAATTTAAAGTGGAATAATCTATCAATATCAATAATGGGTGTAATATTGAAATATAATATTACACCCATTTAATTATTAATCAAATCTCCTTATTTTGACTTATTGATCTTATACCTAATATCAAGGGTACGACTCCCGCACAAACAGTAATAAGAATAAGCCCCAGGTAGAACATTATAATCATATCCACTGCTGTTTTATGGGAAATTCTTGAGATGGTTTCTAAATGTAATATCAGACCGGGTGGAATAATAGTTATGATCATGAAACCAAGGTTTAAAATAAGATTTAATGTCCCGCCAAATCCTGAAACTATTGCAGCAGGATTTCTCTGATTTAAATCTATAAAAATTGCTCCAAGACCTGTGGATAAACCGCATACAGCGATTGAAACCGCAAGAATAAGAATTATGGTAAAAATTTTAACTTCTGCCTTGACACCTAACATTGTTGAAGAAATCATAATCAAGATGAAACTGATAATCATCATGGCAAAAAGAGATGAAAAAAACTTTGTTAAAACTATGCGTTTCATACTTGTGGGTGCAAGCCCTATTACCCAGAACCCTTGACCCTCAAGGCTTAATTGAGGATAAATAAATCTTGAACCTAAAGAAGATAAAACCATGGAAAGGCAGAAAACATTTAAAAAAGCAATTAAATTTTTCCACATTCCATTGATTGCGTGGTAATTAAAATTTCGTAAATTAATAAAATACAATCCCATTAATCCGAGGAATATCAACACCTGGGACCATTGAACAGGGTCTCGAAAGAATATCCTGATATCTTTTTTTATCATTGCCTTTATATCATGGGGCAAAAAAAATAAAAATCTGCCAAGGCTTTTAAATAATATTGATGCGCGCTTATTATCCTGTTTTGCCTCCACAATTCCAAGCCATGTACTATAAAACAATAATTGACCAATATCGTTTATCAAAAAAAACATTGTCCAGGCGCTGAAAATAAGGAGGCAAAAAAACATAAAACCGCGAAAAAACTGACCGTTTGTCAATGCCATTATCCCCTCTGACGTCCAGTAACTTGGCAGCAAAGGATTAGCTGACAGATGTAAGCCAGGCAAAATAGTCGAGATATTAAAGACACCGGTATTATCTGAATGCAGAACAGGGTTAAAAATAAGCCAGACAATCAATATCAAACTTAAAGAAATCATAGAACCAAAAAGAAATTTTTTTGACTTTGAAATAAATCTGATAAATATAATGATGAATATGGAGCCAAGACCTGAACAAATAAATAAAAACGGAATTGAAAAAATAAAAGTCTCAACCAGAAACAAAGCAGACATATGATTATATGATGCATAGGCTCCTACAAAGGGGAAAATTACAAAAACAAATGCCCAGGAAGAAAGAAGGCTTGATTCTAAAAACTTATACAATGTAATCTGTCCATATTTAAGAGGTCTTACAAGTAAAAAAGGTATTTCTTCTGATCTGAAAATCGTTGAATAAGAAGTAATAATGCTTGAAAAAAAAAGCATAAATCCCATACTGAAAAAAAAGAATGTAAACAATTTATCAATAATGATGCTGCCAAGACCGCTAATAGCATCAAAATAACGGAATCCATTATAAAATGCGCCCCACATCCCGCCTATTAATACAATTGTAAAACAAAAAATAAAAAAAACTTTTAATCTTGATTGAATGCTTAATAATCGTCCAAGATTAAAAAAATTAAATTTTACTTTTTTAATTAATGCTTTTGAAACAGACATATTAATACTCACCTGTTAAACTTAAAAAGATATCTTCAAGCTTATTTTTCCCATGTTTTTCATAAAGTTCAGGCAGAGTCCCAAGCTCAACAAGTTCACCTTTCAGTATTATCCCTATTCTATGTGCAATATCTTCTGCCAGGGCTAAAATATGGGTTGTTAAAAATATTGTCATGCCATTTTCAGCTTTTTGTCTTAAAAGATCTTTAATAAGCCGAATAGTGTAGGGATCAAGACCTATCAAGGGCTCATCAATAAAAAGAATTTCAGGATCATGCAAAAAAGTTGATGCATAAATCAATCTCTGGCGTAAACCATGGGAAAGATCTTTGACAAGAACATTTTTGTATTCCACCAGCCCAAAAAGAGAAAAAGATTCTTCAAGCCTTTTATTCATACAAGTTTGCTCAATATCATATAATTCTCCTGTAAATTCAAAAAATTCAGTGGTTGTCAGTCTATCATACAAATATGGCATATCAGGGATATATCCGATTATTTTCTTGGCAGCCCTGGGATCTTTTTCAGGATCTTTCCCATTTATTAAAACATTTCCTGAAGAAGCACGCAATAAGCCTGTGAGTATTTTAATGGTAGTGGTTTTGCCTGCTCCATTGGGTCCGAGAAAACAGAAAAGCTCTCCTTTTGGTATATGAAGGCTGAGGTTTTTCACGGCTGGAGTCTGGCTGTTATTTTGTTTATCACGATTTTTTTTTGCTCCATATATCTTGGACAATTGATTAATCTTTATCATGTGGTACCTCTTTTATTTCAATTTTAAGATTGCCCATTAATTTAACCAATTGAAATTGATCACTGATCTCACCTGTTACAACGGCAATGTGGGTCACATCAACAAATGGCTGCCCCCATGTGGGATCCATTTCAATCCATTGCCCGTCAATATAAACCGATGTCCAGGCATGGTAATAAAACCTGCCTTTAGTAAACACAAGACCTGTAATAATTTTCGCAGGTATTTTCAATGCTCTTACAAGGGCTGTAAAAAGATAAGCATGCTCATTGCAATCTCCTTTCATTGTATGAAGCACATCAAGGGCTGAAGGCAAACTTATTGTAATTTCCTTTTTCATATTCTTATATACCCAGTTAAAAACAGCTTGTACCTTGATTCTGTTATTTTTATTTTGAATATTATTAATAATTGTTTTGCACGTTTTAATAATTTCAGGGTTGTCTGATTGAACAGCCAGGGTTGACCTTAAAAAAGGGGCTTGTTTTTGTATGGATAATAAATTTTTCCTGAAAAATTTATTATTAGTCTGCTTTGTTATCAACATTTCTATTTCTTTATCTTTCCGTGTTAAGATCTTTTGTCTATCTGAAGCAAATTCTAAATCTTTAAATTCAACTCCTGTCAATTTTATTATTAATTTGTCCACCTTGGGGTCCAGGGGTATGCCAAAGGGCTTCACTGCAAGGTTTTTAAGAATATCTTTATTGGTTCCTGCTTTGTTAATGCTTTGTAAGGCAAGCCTGCTTGTGCTTTTTTCCATGGTCCAGCCAAAGGGAGTAGTTTGTCTCAGGGGTTGCCCTGTTAAAGAATCAATCCACAGTTTTGCAATTGCACCTTTCATATCTGCAATAATCAATATTGTATCATATTCTTTTTTCCCAATGATAATTTTTTCTTTCTTGATTCCCTTAAATATAATATTTATTTTAGACATTGTTATGGGATCAAAGGTGGAAATAGACATGGTTTGCCCTGGTTTTAAACTCTTCATTGCCATTTCAGTCATGGGTGAGTAGATGACAAGGTCTTCAGGTATTTCTATTTTTTGTATCTGTTTTGTATCTTTTGTTATTCTGGTAATTTTAAAAATATTTTTTTCTAACTTTTCGCCATTTATTTTTATTGAATAAAATTTCGATATAATGGAAAATTTAAATTTTTGAAGTTGATAGATATTATTTAACACAGAATTTGATTTAATATTAATATGTTGATTTACCCCTGCAATATTAATTGAAAAAGTTAAAAAATTTTCAATCTTATAATGGTTTATCTTATCAGACTTTTCGACTTTCATTTTAGTATAACTGTATCCCACAGGGGAATTATCCACTAAAATCCGCATCCAGGAATCAATGAGCAAAATATCTTTTGAAATAATACTTTTATATCCATTAAGCCTGTGGGTAAAATACTCAGGGTATGCCTCATATCTGACAAGCCATCCAACAGACCCTATCCAGATTACCAGCACAACAAATCTTATTAAATATTTCATCTATTTAATTTAGCAATCAATATTTAAAGTGTAAAGCATAATGATAAGCA
>CAZTEM010000056.1:0-21351 GCA_964612755.1 uncultured Desulfobacterales bacterium
CTATCTGTCAAAATTGACAGGTTATTGAAAAGGTAATGAAACAATAGAATAAGAAGTCCCTGGAAATTGTAGTTCTGACTGGGAGATAACAGGAGTCCTCTGTTGACTATAACAGGATATATATTATCAAAATTATTATATTGTCTTGCAGGGTATCAGATCGGGTAAAGTGAGGCTTGGATATGCTTTTGCAGCGCATCTGTTTCAAGTGAAACCCTAAGCTGCAAAAGCATATCCAAGCCTCACTTCTTCCATTTATTTCCTCATATAATAATCAGATATACAAAATTGTATATAGATATTTTGACTATATTACATTATTACACCTGTTAATCTTTAAAATAATTTTTGACCGAGAATTGCTGTACATATTATCTGCAACTTGATTTAAAAACATCTAATGATATAATTAATATAATATTCAGTTAAACTATAAAATTGGAGAAAAGTACAATGGAAAACATAAATGTTAAAGCCGCACCAGAAGCGTTAGGACCGTATTCCCATGCTGTTAAAACCGGAAATTTGGTTTTTTGTTCAGGGCAGACGCCTTTAAACCCGGACACAATGAAAGTTGATGCTACAACAATTGAAGATCAAACCAGGCAGGTATTGGGTAATCTTTCTGCTGTATTGGCAGGTGTCGGGCTAACCCTTAAAAATGTTGTCAAAACAAATGTATATTTAAAAAACATGGATGATTTTGCAGGCATGAATAAAATCTACGAGGAAATGATGCAGGGGAACAAACCTGCCAGAGCAACTATTGAAGTTTCTAAAAACCCTTTGGATGCATTAGTTGAAATAGAATGTATAGCTGAGTTGCACCCATAAAACAAAACCGGATAAGGAAAAATTATGCGCAGAAAGGAAAAAGAAATAAAGGATATTAAAAAAATCGAACAAATTATTATGAGGGCACAGATCTGCCATTTAGCCCTTTCGCTTAATAATATCCCCTATGTCATACCTTTATCCTTTGGTTATAAAGATAAAAAAATTTACTTACATTCTGCAAAGCAAGGAAAAAAGATAGATATCTTAAAGCAAAACAATCAAGTCTGTTTTGAATTTGTCATTGACCATGGACTCATAGAGTCTGAAACAGGCTGTAATTGGGGCATGAAATTTAAAAGTGTTATTGGCTTTGGCAAAGGGTCTTTTATTGAAGATATCAAAAAAAAACAAAAAGCATTAAATATAATTTTGAAAAATTATTCAGATAAGACTTTTGTGCTTCCTGAAAAAAATATTAATAATACAATAATAATCAAAATCGATATTGAACAAATAACAGGAAAACAATCAGGCTTTTATGAATAATGGGATGAATATTAAAATTGGAGCGGGAAACGGGATTTGAACCCGCGACTTCAACCTTGGGAAGGTTGCACTCTACCCCTGAGTTACTCCCGCTCATGGGAAAGATTCTACACCTGAACATATCTTTTTGTCAATTAATTTAAGGGGTCTTAAAATAATGTTAAAAATTTCAAACAATATTTCCATACCAGAGAATGAAATAGAAATTTCAGCAATAAGAGCCCAGGGTGCAGGAGGGCAAAATGTTAACAAAGTGTCTTCTGCAATACACTTACGTTTTGATATCAATGCATCTTCTTTACCAGAATTTTACAAAGACCGATTACTAAACTTAAAAGATAACCGGATCAGTAAAAAAGGAGTGATTGTTATAAAGGCTCAACGCTTCAGAACCCAGGACAAGAACAAAGAAGATGCTTTAAGCAGATTAACAAAACTAATAAAAAATAGCGTATTAGTCAAAAAGCCAAGAAAGCCTACCAAAGCTACGAAGAGATCACAAAAAAAACGAGTTGACAGTAAAATTATAAGGGGTAGGATTAAAATATTACGAAAAAATATATCTGAAGAATAGTGAAATCTTAAAAATTGAAAAAATATAATAAAATAACCTGTACCGCACTTGTCATAATAATAGCATACTACTCTATTGGCTTTTCTCAAATTGTTAAAACCGGCACAATAATTTTTAATCCGCAAAAGTATTCTTTTTCTTTATCAATCCCCAAAGGCTGGGTTAGTGATGATCAAAAAGGTATAAAATTGGGGTGGCAAAAGGTTTTTTACCCTGCAATTTTCAACTTTTCAACAAGCCCGATTATTGTATATGGCAAATCAGTGTTGAAATCAGATATAGCTACTATTAAATTACAAACTGAAATTACGATTCAAGAGCATATTAACAATGGCAATTACAATTATAAAATCAAGGCTAAGGATTTTATAAAAATTCCCGGAAATAAAACTTGTAAAATTTTTATATTTTCAGAAGATCAATGGGGCAATTCCGAAGCAATTGCATATATCGAAGAAAAAAATACCATAAATTATATAGTATATAATGCAAGGACAAACAAAGCATTTAACCAATACTTTAATAAATTTAAAAAAATAATAAAAACATATAAAAATAAATATTTACTAAAATAAACCAAACTATATCAGAAGGATGTTTTACCTATGTCAAACGATTATGATGTTTCAGCTATTATATATGATCCTGTGCTGTTTCTCGCACTCAAACCCGTAAGGATTGCTGTAATGCATGAGCTTTCAGACTATAAAAACAAATCAATAATAGACCTGTGTGGCGGGACAGGAAACCAGCTCAAATTATTATCCAAAAATAATTTTACGGATCTCTCTTGCCTGGATCTATCAAAGTCCATGCTGAAAATTGCTGCAAAACACAATAAAAATATAAAAATTTATAACCAGGATGCAACAAAAACAAATTTTGAAAATCAATGCTTTAATATAGTTATTATAAGTTTTGCAATTCATGAAAAAGACAGAGATACCCAGAAAAATTTAATTAAAGAAGCTCACAGATTATTAAAACATAATGGGTTATTATTGATCGTTGATTATATATTTGATAAAAAATCCAATTTCTTTGCAAAAAAAACAATCAGCTTGATTGAGAGAATAGCTGGCAAAGAACATTATAATAATTTCAAAAATTATATTAAAAACAATGGATTATCAAGTTTAATAAAACAGGATAAATTTAAGCTGTCAAAATCCAAAAGAAAACTTATGAACAGCGTAACAATCTCGATATATACAAAACAATAAAAAAATTAAAGATCCTTATTATCAATATCATTATATATAATATCAATAAAAGGATCTTTAATACTTAAGACGGAAACGATGCAGCATCTATATCTACTGCAACAGAACTTGTTTTCATTAAACTGTTCATTCTGCCCATTGTAACAGGAGCTTTCACCTCAGCAAAAAAACTTAACGATTTTATAAGACCTTTATAATAGGGGATATCTTTTTTCTTTGCTTTTTCAAGCTTGTCTGCTGCGATTGTTGCTCTCCAAAGCAGCATCCACCCCATCATAACATCTCCGGTTGCATCTAAAAACGGATGAGCATTGGCAAATGCGTTAAGAACTTTTTCTGACATTGCAGTCTGTCCCATATGCAATGCAACTTCTGCAAGCTTATTAAAAAGCTCTTCAATCCTGATAGTTTCGGCTTCAATGGATGGAATTTTTTTTGCTTTGGCAATGGTTTTTTGCATTTCTCCAAATAAGTCCATGATTGGCTTGCCTTTTTTAAGCCCGAGTTTTCTTCCAAGCAGATCCATTGCCTGAATACCATTGGTCCCCTCATAAAGCATTGTAATTCTGCAATCCCTTAAAAGCTGGGAAACCGGATATTCTTCAATAAATCCATACCCGCCGAAAATCTGAACCCCCTGGCTGCATATTTCAAAGGCTCGATCAGTTACATACCCTTTGGCAACAGGGGTTAAAACCTCAATAAATCCTTCATATTTTTCTCGTTCTTCATCTGTTTTAGCAATCTTTGCCATATCTGAACAATAATTCACATAATAAAGAATACTTCTCGCGGCTTCTGTAAACACCTTCATTTCAAGAAGCTGTCTTCGAACATCAGGATGATTAATAATTGCAACAGATTTTGCAGCAGGATCCATCATTTCCAATAAATTTTTTCCCTGAACCCTTGTTTTTGCATAATTGACAGCATGGATATATGAAGCTGAAGCACAGGCAAATCCTTGATAGCCTACAAGAAGGCGGGCTTCATTCATCATCAGAAACATGGCTTTCATGCCCTTATTTTCTTCACCAAGCAAAGTCCCGATACATTCGCCTTTACTCCCAAGGGCAAGAGAGCATGTGCTGTTAGCATGGATACCAAGCTTATGCTCAATCCCCGTACACACAACATCATTAAACTCGCCAATAGACCCGTCATCACCAACCCTGAATTTTGGCACCAGAAAAAGGCTTATGCCTTTTGTGCCTTCGGGAGCTCCTTCTATGCGTGCCAGGGTGGGATGTATAATATTGTCAACAAGATCATGCTCCCCACCGGAAATGAAAATCTTCTCACCTTTGATTGAATATGTGCCATCATCATTTTTTGTTGCCGTAGTTGTCAAAGCACCAACATCAGATCCTGCACCAGGTTCGGTCAAAAGCATGGTGCCAGTCCATTCTCCTGAATAAAGTTTCTTTAAATAAAGCTCTTTTTGTTTATCAGTTCCAAAGGCTTCCACAAGCTTGCCTGCACCATGGGTAAGCCCGGCATACATCATAAAAGGATGATTTGCACCATTAAAATATTCATAGGCTGCAGACGAAGCAAGACGCGGCATTCCCTGTCCTCCCCATTCAGGGTCTTCCACCATGGCAAGCCATTCTCCCTCATTTAAAAGCTCAAAAACCCTTTTAAAAGATTCAGGAGTGGTCACCTTACCATTATCAAAAGTGCAACCCTGCTCATCTCCTTCTTTATAAATAGGCAATAATTCTTTGATGGCAAAATTCCTTGCCTCGGAGACAATCAAATCAATTGTTTTTTTATTAAATTCAGCAAAATCTTCACTTTTTTCTGCAAAATCACCTGCCTTAAATTGTTCATGTAAAACAAAGTCAATATCTCTTCTGTCTGCAATTTGCTGTGCCATTTTTCTCTCCCTGCCTTTGTAATTATTAAGGTAATTATTAATCGGAAAATGAATCTTTCCTCATTAAATTTTTCATATTAACTAATGCCTAAAAAATATGATTTCCTTTTCTTTTTGCTATAAAAACAATTTGTTGTATCTTAAGCATCGTTGTTTTGCCCATAAGATTACTAATTTATAAAAAATGAATCTTCATTCATTATACGTTTAATAATTATAGAGTCAATGATTTTTTTATAGTCTTGGTCTAAAAATTTTATTTAGATGATGCTAAGCTCTGGTCCATATCATCCAGCCGTAGACAGCTGTCAATACAAAAGCATAAACTATAAGGATATAAAACCATTTACCAGAAAATTTTGGGGTTCGTATGGGAGATATATTAAATATCAAAAGAGCTATTAAAAATACATAGAGGATGATCGAAAAAACCCCATGATCAATAAAACCTTCAAACAAAAATACCAGGGAAAAAATAATGATATTATTGTCTAAAGCCAGTCCCATGTAAGTTTTATCATCAATTAAACCAAAAACGTTGAAATAACTCAAACGAATGGCACTTACAGCTACAATAAGAAACGCTCCGGGTAAAAACCATGGATTAAACCTTCCATAGCTCAGGAGAAAAACAGCAGGGAATACTCCAAAGCTTACAATATCTATCAAAGAATCAAGCTGGGCTCCAAATGCTCTATGGTTATTTGTACGCCCTGTCATTTTACGGGCAATGATTCCATCAGCCCAATCAAAGACAACAGCCCACAAAACTCCAATGATTGCTGCGGGAAAATTACTTAAAACAGCAAAGTAAATACCAAGCATTGCACACAGTAAACCTGCAAGAGAGCAAATATTGGGCAGATCTCTGATGAAAAAAAACATTGTGGGTTGCCGGGAGCATTCAGGTTTAGAGTTTTTCATAATTATTATGCCATGGTTTTCAAATCCATTACACTGATTAAAGCTGCAACCAATTTATTATTTTCTGCTTCGGTTCTGCTGGCAATGCGAAGATAGCGGTCAGAGTCAGGCTGGGTTTTACCAGCACAGTCCTTTATGTAAATATTATGTTTAATAAACAATTCTTTAGTTATTTTTAATGCACTCATAGCTTTATCTGGCAAGCGTAAAAAAATAAAATTTGCATCAGGCTTAAAAACATTCATCCCCTTTATATCACAAAGTTTTTTATAGAGGTTGTCTCTGTCTGTCCGAACCTGTTTACAGCTTTTAATAAATTCTTCTTTATAGTCGGGTAAAAGCCGCAGGAACTCTTCTGCAAACCCGTTAATATTCCAAATATGCAAGCCGTCTCTAACAGCTTTTGCAAAATTTTCATTTGCGGTAAGCATATAACCAATTCTGAGTCCGCATATACCAAAAGCTTTACTCATACTTTTAAAAATTGCCACATTGGGATAATCTTTGATTTCATGTTGCAGGCTTAATTGTTCGGGTTTATCTGCAAAGTCTAAAAATGATTCATCAACTATCAGCATGCAATTATGGTTTTTTATTTTTTTTGCAAGTCTGATCAGATCAGTCTTTGGGATCAGCATTGATGTCGGATTGTTTGGTGTTACCACCACAGCGACATCGGCTCTTCTTTTGATGACTTCAGCTGCAAATTTATCAACATCCAATTCAAAAGATGGAAATGTCAATGGAAATTCTATCACGCCTCCTGCAGGTGCTGCATTGGCATATTCATTAAAAGATGGTACGGGAACGATTAACTTTCTGGAGATATGAGCAGATAGTATTTTAATTAATTCTGCTGCTCCGTTTCCCACAACAATTCTTTTGGCAGGCTGGTCAATTATTCTGCTTACAAGCTCGGCAAGGTCATTTTGTGCCACAGGATAATTCAGCACAAGATCCTGAATTTTATCTTTCAAACGTGTAAAGATTGATTGTGGTGGAAAATAAAGATTATAAAGATAGGCATGATCAATAAAATCATGACGGTAATAACCTCCGTGCTGATCAGAAATAAATTCGAATTTCTCAGCTTGAGTTGTATAATTATCATTTAACATTTCAGCCGGGTATTATCTCCTTAGAAGCTATTGAAGCATTAATTAATTCCATATTTAATAAATCAGGAAGATGAGAAGTAACTTTTGGAGTGGTTAAATAATTATTTACCGGAAATAATTCTTCTGCTGTTATCAAATCTTCAATAGTGTCTATTTCATACCATGGATTGCCGTCAAAAGAGACAGTTTCAAAGGAGAGACTGCCATCAGCTATCATTTCAGCAAATACAGTTTCATAATAGTTATTTACATTACCTGCAGCAATATGCTTGTCTAAGGTCTTTTCAACACTATGCCACGAATCAAGAGAGATACAATAAATATTAACGGTTTTATATTTTTGCTCACCAAAGGAATAAACACTGTCAGGCAAAAACGCTTTTACCTGTAGAGATTTATTGATTGTAACACAGGTCCCGTTCATCCAGGGTTGTATTTTGGCAACAGCTATCCTGTCAGGGTATACCATTGCATCTAAAAGAACATCATCAAAGACAAGGTCACTTTCTATAAGTAAAAACGGCTCCTTTATAAGTTTGCGTGCCATCCAGAGTGAATATATATTATTAGTTGTACGGAATAAAGGACTGAAAACATAATCAATTGATATTTCTCCCACACGATTTCCTAAAAAATTTTTTATATGATCCTGAAGATATCCTGTAACAACGATAAGTCGTTTAAATCCGTGCAGAGTCAAATTAGTAAGCAGTCGTTCAAGTATAGGTATGCCGCTGACTTCAGTAAGACATTTAGGCATATTTTTTGTCAAGGGATACAGGCGACTGCCAGTTCCGGCAGCAAGAAGCACTGCCGTGGACACACGTTCATTATCAGACTGATTATTATTCAATATATATCTCCTTTTAAAATTGTGAAGGGAACCAAAACCCAATATTTGCGGTAGGAAAATAAGGAATAATTCTACAGGTCTGTAAATTGTTAATTTTTCTCGAATATCAGGATAAAAACTTGTAAAATGATTTCTAATTAGTAGTATCAAAATAAATGCTTATTGTAAAGATATATTTAAAACCCTAGTGCAATGGCAAGGTTAAAAAAGTACCCAAAACAATTTAAATATGTTAATAAGAAGATGTAATAGTCTGAATGCAATAATAATATCTTACTTGCTTGCTTTTTGGATTAAAACATAAATAAAAGGTGGTAAACCCATGAAAAAAATATTAATTGCAGGTGTGGTACTTATTGTTGCGGTGGCAGGCATAGCATTTTATACTTTGTCCAATCTTGGACCCATTGTTAAAAAGACTGTTAACACACTTGGTCCTAAAATTACAAAAACCACTGTTAATGTTAATGATGTAAGTATCTCTATTTTCTCGGGGCAGGTAAAAATCAAAAAATTTTTTCTTGGTAATCCAAAGGGATTTCACTCAGCCCAGGCAATGAAAGTAGCTTCCATATATGTAGATATTGATGAAGATTCCATTACCCAAAACCCTGTTATTATCAATACGATTAAAATTGTATCTCCTGAAATCACCTATGAAAAGATTGCAGGTTCTGATAATTTTCAAACCATTCTAAAAAATATTAAAAGGAGTGCAAAATCAGAGGACAGGTCGGTAAAAACAAAGGGTGCTGCTAAAGACAAAAAAACCAAAAAAATTATTATCAATAATGTGATTATTAAAAGCGGTAAAGTTTCTTTAAATATGACATCTCTTAAAGAACAAAGGATCGTTGCTCCTTTGCCGGACATTCACTTAACAGATATTGGTAAAAAGACAAATGGCACAACCATTGCCCATGCTTTCGAACAAATTTTTGCTTCTCTTTACACCAATATAAGTGCAGATTCAGTAACAAAAATTTTTAACGATAGTTTAAAACAACTTGGTAAAATTAAAACACCAGAGGATTTAAAAAAAATTGGGAGTGCAGACTCGAAAACTACAAAAAAAATAATTAATTCCGCAACTAAGGATGTTGGTCCTGCAACCAAAGAATTACAAAACCTCTTCAATTAAATATTGCTCTAAGAAACGTCATATTAATTTGTATAAAGGCAAACCCATGAACTCATTACCTTTTATAGGTGAATTCTATTCCATTCTTGTTGCTCTAATCTGGGCTGTTGCTGTGATTTGTTTTAAGAAAAGCGGTGAGAATGTCCACCCTGTTATATTAAATATTTTTAAAAACATGGTTGCATGCATATTATTTTTTTTAACCATTCTTATATTAAAAATTGATTTATTACCTGATATTCCCACACAAGATTATATATTGTTAATTATCAGTGGTGCTCTGGGAATCGGATTGTCAGATACATTCTTTTTTGCAAGTCTTAACAGGCTTGGAGCAGGATTATCTGCGATTATCGACTGCATGTACAGCCCCTCCATCATTATATTGTCAGTTATTTTCCTCAACGAAAAAATGACCCTGTGGCAAATTGGTGGAGTGTTACTAATTCTTTCTGCAATACTTGCGATTACCAGCAAAAAAGGGAGAGTCAACCTTACCAGAGCAGACCTTTTCATTGGAATTCTTTATGGCGCTGTTGCAATGGTAAGCATGGCTGTAAGCATTGTAATGATTAAGAACATTTTATCTGTAACAGATGTGCTTTTTGTTGTTCAAATCAGATTTATAAGTGGTGTTGCAATTATGCTGTTAATTTTATTGTTCCATCCTAAAAAAAAAATTATCTGCCAATCTCTGGCAACAAAAAAAAATTGGGGCTACACCATTGCAGGCTCCATTACCGGAGCATACCTTGCTTCAATTGTATGGATTGCAGGAATGAAATATACCCAGGCATCTATTTCCTCTGCCCTAAACCAGACAAGCAGTCTTTTTATTTTTATCTTTGCTGCAATGTTTTTGCATGAGCCCCTGAACAAGCACAGGATAGCAGGACTTGTCTTTGGTATTACAGGCGTTTTTTTTGTCATTCTCGGATAGATAATACAAAAAATAAAAGCACTATGGTCAATACAAGGTTTATTTAGTTATTTCTGGTTAATTCTATCATTTTAGAAATATGTCTTGATTTTATTCTTACCATTAATTATAAATACTGAGAAATAATTTTATAATTAAAAGAGAGGACATAATGAAAAAAATGAAATTTATACTATTTTTTACAATTGCAATCTTTGCCATAACTATAATACCATTATCAGTTAATGCAGGATCAAAAACCAAATTAACAATTTTCCATGCAGGCAGCCTTACAGTGCCTTTTGCAAAAATTGAAAAAGATTTTGAAGCAAAATATCCTGATATTGATGTGCAAAGAGAAGCAGGCGGCAGCACTAAAATGGCCCGCATGATCTCAGAAGTTGGAAAACCTGCTGATATTATGGCGGCAGCAGATTATAAAGTCATTGATAATAATTTAATACCCAAATTTGCAGATTTCAATATAAGATTTGCAACAAATCAGCTTGTATTATGCTATACAGATCAAAGTAAATTTGCCAAAGAAATAAATGCTGAAAACTGGTATAAAATATTAGAAAAAAAAGGTGTTGACTGGGGACATTCCGACCCCAACCTTGACCCATGCGGTTACAGGACTTTAATGGTATTACAGCTCGCAGAAAAATTTTATAATATTAAAGGGCTTGCAAAAAAACTTATTGATAACAGACCCAAAAAAAATATACGGCCTAAAGCTGTTGAACTTGTAAATCTGGTCAAAACAGGAAATATGGATTATGCATGGGAGTATTTATCAGTTGCAATTCAGCATAATCTTAAATATATAAAAATGAGTGAACATATAAACCTTGGCAATTATAAATATGATGCTTTTTACAAGCTTGCAAACGTGAAAGTTACAGGAAAAAAACCAGGCACATGGATTACTAAAAAAGGAAAATCATGCACCTATGGTATTACATTAATTAAAAACTGCCCCCACCCAAAAGCTGCAAAATTATTCCTTAAATTTTTATTGTCTCCTGACCATGGTTTAAAAACATTAAAGGAAATGGGGCAGCCACCATTTATCCCCTGCCGTGTTCCAACAAAGACAATGGCAGATAAAATTCCTTCAGAGTTTGCAAACCTTATTGAAGTAAAAGAATAAATATGCAATGAAAAAACCAGAGCCCATAACCTGGCTGTTTATTTTACTCAGCCTGCCATTGATACTTCTTATAACATTGCCTCTTATGAAGATGACCTTTGAGCCTTCTTTTGCAATGCTAAAAGAAACAATATGTGACAAAGATGTTCTTGCTGCCATGGGGATATCCATTGGAACAGCCCTTATTGCATCCTTTATTGCCTTTTTGTTCGGGACTCCCCTTGCATATTTACTGGCAAGGAAAAACATCTTTGGCAAAAAAATCTTAGAGGGTATTATTGACCTTCCCATCATGATCCCTCATCCGGTTGTGGGCATTGCCATCTTAAGCCTTGCAGGCAGAAACCACCCCATTGGCAGGTTTCTTTCAGAAATGGGAATACAGATTATGGGAACAAAAACCGGAATTGTTACGGTCTTAATATTTGTGGGGCTCCCTTTTTATATAAATACAGTAAAAGCAGGTTTTGAAAGCATCCCCATAAGACTTGAGAAAGCTTCACGCACCCTTGGTGCAGGAGCTTTCTCAACCTTTGTGCGTGTCACATTACCCTTAACCTGGCGGTATATGATTCTTGGAATTATAATGTGTACTGCAAGGGCAATAAGCGAATTCGGTGCAGTTGTCATTGTGGCGTATCACCCCATGACTGCGCCTGTCATGATATATGAAAGGTTCACAGCCTATGGGTTAAAGTATTCACAGCCTATTGCAGTCTGGCTCATAGTCATATCCTTTCTTCTCTTTATTTGCCTGAGATTTTTTTCAAAATCAGTAAACAATTACAGATAATATGATAATACTTGAAAACATAAACTTATCCCTGCCTGATTTCAGGTTGAAAAATATTTGCCTTGATATTCAAAAAAACGATTTTTTTGCCTTAATTGGTCCCACAGGCTCAGGCAAATCATTATTGCTTGAAGCTATGACCGGACTTTTGCCCATTGATAAAGGGAAAATTTTTCTTGAGAATAAGGATATTACAAATCTTGCAGTGGAAAAACGAAACCTTGCTCTTGTGTACCAGGATTTTGCACTTTTCCCCCATCTTAATGTTACAAAAAATATTCTTTATGGAATCCGTTACCACAATATCCCTAAAAAAACTGCAATGCAGCGATTTGATATGTTAATTAACACCCTGGGGCTTGAAAAAATTACAAAAAGAAGTCCTTTAAACCTAAGCGGCGGTGAAAAACAACGAATTTCCCTTGCCCGTTCTTTGATATTAAACCCAGACGTGCTTCTTTTGGATGAACCTCTATCTGCATTGGACCCTATTTTCCATGAAGAAGCAAAAGAGCTGTTAAAAAAAATTCATCAAGAGCTTGGGATCACCATAATAATGGTATCTCATAATTTCCCTGATGTTCTTTATCTTGCAAACAGGGCAGCAATTATTAAAAATGGGCAAATCATGCAAAAAGGCTTAACAAAAGACATATTTGAAAAGCCAAATTCAATTTTTACTGCAAATTTTGTGGGGATGAAAAATATTTTCCCTCTTAAAACAACCAATGGAAAGCTTTTAATAGAAGACAAGGACAAATATATTGAAATCCTGGCACATAACAAGATCAAAACAGACCATACACATATAGGAATACGACCCGAGGACATATCATTTGTTAAAAACAAATCAGATTTAAAAAATAATAAATATACAAATATTTTCCAGGGAAAAATTGATAAAATTTCAAACTCAGGAATATATTTAAGCCTTTTAGTAACTTCAGGTCATACAAAATTCAATATTATCTGGCCAAGAAGTTATATGCGTGAATACAAACTTGACATTGGACAAAATATAAATTTTCGATTCCCTCCTGAAATAGTGCATACATTTTAAAACCATATTCAATCCTTGACATTTTAAACAAAAAGCTCTATTATTTCTTTTTGCTTTTTAAAGCAAGATGGATATTTATGCAAAACATTGAATATTTAATTTAAGGATTTGATTTATGAAAAGAACTTATCAGCCAAGCAACCGAAAACGTACCAGAAAACATGGGTTCCTGAAAAGAATGTCAACAAAAGCAGGAAGAGATGTTATTAAAAGAAGACGGGCAAAAGGCAGAAAAAGACTGGCTCTATAAAATTCAAGGTTTAAGTATTGACACAATTCTCATTTTCTAAAGACAAAAGAATACTTAAAAGAAAAGATTTTATAAGGCTGTCAAAACAGGGGAAAAAGGTATTTACTGACTATTTCATAGCAATTGTGACACAGGGTGCAGAAAACAACAATCGAATAGGAATTACTGCATCAAAAAAAGTAGGGAACGCTCCAGAGCGTAATAGAATCAAAAGGTTAATAAGAGAAAATTTCAGACACAGGGAAAATAACAACCTGGTGACAAAGGACATTAATATTATCGCAAGAAAAGGTATTGTCTCATTATCAAATAAGGAAATTAACACTGAGCTTAACCGGCTTTTCAATAAAATTACAAAGTTATATTAATTAACAGATGATAAAAAAAACCTTAATACTGTTTATTAAAGTATATCAATATTGCATATCACCACTGACTGTACCCTCATGTCGTTTTTACCCGACATGTTCTGTATATGCAATTTTAGTCATTGAAAAATATGGTTGCATTAAAGGCTCCTTTCTTGCCTTCAAACGAATTTTAAAATGTCATCCTTTTCACCCGGGTGGATTTGACCCTGTTCCATAATTTTTGTTTAACCGTCCTTTCTTTTTCCTGTTGAAACCAGATACATTTATTGTAAATGTATTATCCTTGAGGAGAAAAAATGAACGATGAAAAAAGGCTGCTTTTAGCTATTATCCTTTCAGTAGTTGTGCTTGTTGGGTGGAATTTTTTTTATGTAAAACCCCAGACTGAAAAAAATGCACAAAATTTTAAAGCCGTAGAACATCAACAACCTGGCACCAACCAGACAATTGACAAAACACCATCTAATGTTTCTGATTACACACCTGTAAAAAAGAATAATAACAGCAGCATAGATAATAGCGGCAAAGCACAAAATCTTAAAATCAAAGATTCCCGAAAAATTTATATTGCAACTCCATTGTATAATATTACTCTATCTGAGTATGGTGCCGCTATTACAAGCTGTACTCTAAATAATTACAAGGAAACAAATAAAAAAAATTCTAAGCCAAAAGAACTTGTTTCTCCAGAAATTGTTCAAGGTCTGTTTCGGCTCAATCTTAAAAGAAACTCAATACCCGGTCTTGAATCTGCTGTGTTTAAAGCTGAAATTGCAGAAGATAAAATTATTATTAAAAACGGGCAAAGAAAAATTCCCTTTACCTGGACATCAAAGGATGGAATCGTTGTTGAAAAATTACTCACATTCCATTCTGACTCCTATGTAATAGATTGCACTATAACTATCAAAAATGGAGCCTCCATGCCTTTAAATGATTCCCTTGGCGTTTCTGTTGCGGGCTTTATGGATGAGGCAGCTGAAAAAGCAGGAAGGTTTACATTCAGTGGTCCTTTAGGACTTATTAACAATGATCTTGAAGAAATCAAAAAAAAGGATATAAAAGAAAAAGATACTTATAATGGATATATCACCTGGGCAGGTTACACAGGCAGATATTTCATGTCCTGCATAATACCTGAAAAGCAAATCAAGGGCGAGGTAAAGGTCTCAAATTTAAATGATATTCTTACCACAACCTTATATCAACCCATGGAACGAATCGATCCCGGTAAAATGCTTGCAATCCCTTTAAGTTTCTTCATGGGACCAAAAAGCCTTACAATTTTAAAAGAATCCAATAAATCACTTGTAAGATCTGTTGATTTTGGATGGTTTACTATTATTGCAAAACCTTTATTAATTGCAATGAATTTTATTTATAAAATTTTACCAAACTATGGTGTTGCCATACTGGTTCTAACCATATTAATAAAACTGATTCTCTGGCCCCTTGGCACAAAAAGTTACAAATCAATGAACGAGATGAAAAAAGTACAGCCTCTTATGATGGAAATAAGAGAAAAATATAAAGATGATAAACAAAAAATGAATAAAGAAGTAATGGCATTGTATAAGACTTACAAGGTCAACCCGGCAAGCGGCTGTCTGCCCATGCTTGCCCAGATGCCTATCTTTTTTGCACTTTACAGGATGCTGTATCAGGCAATTGAATTAAGGCATGCCCCGTTTATTGGATGGATTCAGGATCTCTCAGCCCCTGACAGACTTTTTCACTTTGACTTTTCCATTCCTTTTATGCAGGCACCTTATGGAATACCATTGCTCACAATCATAATGGGCGCAACATTCTTTTTACAGCAGAAAATGACACCAACAGCCGGAGATCCAACCCAGGCAAAAATGATGATGCTAATGCCTGTATTCATGACTGTTATTTTTATTAATTTCCCAGCAGGACTTGTATTGTACTTTTTTGCCAATAATATAATCTCAATGGCGCAACAATACTACATTCAGAAAAAATTTTCTTAAAGGAGGTATCTATAATGAAACAAACTCAGGAATTTGCTGGTAAAAATATTGATAGTGCAATAAAAAATGCTTGCTTTGAATTAAATGTTTCAAAATCCGATCTTAAATATGATATTATTTCAACTGGTGCATCAGGAATTTTTGGAATTGTTGGAAGAAAAAATGCAAAGATTCGTGTTTCTCTGCCAGAAATCAATCCTGACGCGAACAAGCATAACGATGATGATGGAGGTGTCCAGTCCATAGTTGATGAAGCCTTTGGAGTAAAACCAAAACAAAATACCAAACCCTCTGATACTACTAATAAAAATCAGCCAAAAAAAGTCATTGATAAACCTTCTCCTTCTTCTCCATCAGATGCCAGGCAGGATTCAGCAAAGACAAGCGATCCAATACAATCTGACCCAAAAAAAGTTGCAAAACCCAAAAAGCAGGCAGAAAAAATTATAGAACATGAAATAGTTGATGTTACAAAAGAATCCATTGAACTTGGTCAAGAAGCTGTTCAAAAGATGATTAATCTAATAACCGAGGATGCAAAGGTAAGTGCAGAATCAGAAAAAGACAGACTATTGCTTAAAGTCAGTGGTGGAAATTCAGGCATTTTAATTGGAAGAAAAGGGCAGACCCTTGAAGCCATGCAATTTCTTGCAGATAAAATTGTCAACAGAAAAAGCGAATCAAGGGTAAGAGTAAAAGTTGATATTGAAGGATATATGGAAGCAAGAAAAGCCAATTTAATTCAACTTGCAAACAAAATGGCTGACAAAGCAAAAAAAACAGGCAGACCTGCAACCATTAACCAGATGAGTGGTCAGGATCGACGAATCATACATCTTGCTTTAAAAGAAGACCCCAAAGTTAGAACCCAGAGCAAAGGAGATGGCTATTATCGAAGATTGATAATACTTCCTAAAAGGACGGGTTCATTTAAAGAAAAAACTAAACACCAGCAATAAAACCTGAAAATGACAAGCGATACAATAGCTGCAATATCGACTCCACCCGGGAATGGTGGTATTGGTATAATCAGAATATCAGGTCCAGACTCCCTTGATATATTATCAAAGATATTCGGCAGATCTAAAAAAGGGGTGGAAAATTGTCAAGACCTGCAATCTCACAGAGTATACCATGGATATCTTTTTGGTTCTGATAATGCACATATTATAGATGAAGTCCTTGTTATACCCATGTTAGCCCCATCATCCTATACAACAGAAGATGTGGTTGAAATACAGGCACATTCCGGTAATATTGTCATGCGTTCAATTCTTAACCAGGTAATATATCATGGAGCAAGAATAGCTGATCCGGGAGAATTCACAAAAAGAGCTTTTCTAAATAACAGGATTGATTTAACCCAGGCTGAAGCTGTTGCAGATATTATCAATGCTAAATCCATAAAATCTTTAAAGGTTGCCTCCTCCCAGAATACCGGCACCTTAAAAAAAAATATTAACAAATTAAAAGCAGATCTTTTAGAACTTTTAACCCTGCTTGAAACTGCAATAGATTTTCCTGATGATATTGATAATCCGTTTTCAAAAAATCAGGGAATAAAAACCATTCAAAAAGTCCTGAATGAATGTAAACGATATATCCAATTATATGATGATGCATGTTTTATCAGGAATGGAATCAAACTTGCTATTTGCGGAGCTCCCAATGTGGGAAAATCAAGTTTGATGAATCAGCTTCTTGAGGATGAAAAATCCATTGTAACATCCATACCCGGCACAACCAGAGACCCGATTCAGGAAAGCTTTAACATGGATGGAATCCCATTTATAATTTCTGATACGGCAGGTATTCATTCCACCAATGATTTAGTTGAAATAATAGGTATAAAAAAAGCAAAAGAGCATATTGCCGATGCTGATTTAGTATTGTATATGAAAGAAATTAACCAAAATATTTCTGAAAAAGAGCTTAGTCTGGCAGCTCCAAAAGATAAAAAAATCATATTTATTGTTAATAAAATAGATCTTGCTGAAAACCAGGATTCCTTATCAGCGCCGGATATGCCTGAGCCTTATAAAAACATTCCAATAATCAAGATATCAGCAATAAAAAATCAAGGGATTGATGAACTTAAAAAAATGATTATTAGTATAGCTACTAAAGATTTAGATATAAATTTAAACACTGTTATACCAAATCTAAGACACAAACAAGTGTTAAAAGAAGCTGTATATAATCTCAAAGCTGCTGAGGATGGTATATTAAGAGGTCAAAATGAAGAAACCCTTGCTTTTGATATTAAAAATACCATTAATGCTCTAGGAAAAATTACAGGTGAAACTGCTGAAATAGATATCCTTGATAATATTTTTGCAAGTTTCTGCATTGGAAAATAAAGGAATAAAACCATGACTTTAGATTTAAAAGAACATTTTGTAAAATATGAAGCAATAGTTTCTATGATTGACCAGATCTTTGCGCGGGTAAAAAAAGAATTCCCCAAAGAAGTATTTTGCAGAGAAAAATGCAGTGATTGCTGCTATGCAATATTTGATATTACAATAATTGAAGCCTTGTATATAAATCATAAATTTAAAGAAAAATTTTCCGGCACGGAAAAATTCTCTATTATTGATAAAGCATCTAAAACAGATAGAGTTCTTGCAAAGCTTAAAAAAAATATTCAAAAAGATTTAAACCAGGGGAAAAATGAAGTTGAACTCCTTGCAAAGTTGGGAAAAGAAAGGGTTAGATGCCCTCTTTTAGGCGAAAACGATCTTTGCATCCTCTATGAGTCACGACCAATAACATGCAGGCTTTATGGCATTCCAACATCCAGCGCCGGCATGAGTCATATCTGCGGCAGAACAAATTTTAAAGAAGGCTGTCAATACCCCACAGTAAACACTGATAAAATTTATACTCAATTGCAGCTTATTTCTGCTGAAATGATAAAAGCCATAAAATCAAAAAATATCAGGATGCATGAAATGCTGATACCTGTTTCAATGGCTCTAATAACAGATTTTAATGAAGAATATCTTGGAGTGGACAAATAAAGGCATGGAACATTTCACACAAAAAGAAATAGACAAAAAAAAGAAAATGATATTTGATGCCATGGGCAAAAGAGGGCAAAACCAGATAATGAAAAAAGGGTATGAGGATTGGAACCCTTTTGCAGAACCCAAAGATCCCATAGATATCAGAAAAGATAAAACCAAACGCACAAGCCAGATGCTCATACAGCAATTTTTACAGCAGACAAGCCATGACGGTTACACAAATGAGTTTGCCCAGGGTGCTTTAGATATGTGTTTTGGTATTATTAATAATAATGAAAAAATAAGAGGCATGTTTGAATTCTCAAAATGGTATGAAGACCTTTTAAAAAAAGAAGGCTATGACAACTACTGATGATGAACAGGTAATCCTTGATCTTATTCGAAATTCTGAAACCAGAATCACTCCTTTAGTTCTCATAAAACAAAGTGTAAAAAAAACTCAAATATCATCTGCCAGCGCCAGAAAGATTATTAAAAATCTTGTGGCGCAGAAAAAACTTTCCTATACTTATTTTTTTGGTTCTACATATATAGAAATTTCCTTTGACAGACCTGTAAAAATATCAGACCATTTTGTTCTTACCCCGGCTGGAATAAAAAATAATACATACACTGACAATATAATAGATATTGTGATTGATCCGGGACTATCCTTTGGATCAGGCAGGCACCCCACCACCAGACTTGCCCTTCAAGCCCTGGATCATGTATTAATTAATAATCAAATCATACATGATCCAGGGCATACAGATACCAAATATTCAGGGCTTGATATAGGTACTGGATCAGGAGTCCTTGCCATAGCAGCCTGCAAGACGACCATCATAACAAAATGCCTTGCCCTTGATATAGACCAGAACTCCATTGTTGAGGCAAAACGAAATATCTACCTTAATAATCTTGAAAATCAAATAAAAGTTTCAGACCAGAATTTTGAAAATTTAAACCGAAAATTTTCTCTTATCATGGCGAATTTAAGATACCCCAGTTTAAAAAAACTTGCAGAAAAAATCCACTGGCTATCTCACACAAACTCTGTTTTAATAATGTCAGGAATCAGAACTTATGAAAAAAATGATTTAATCAACGTGTTTATTAAGAAAAATTTTAACCTGCTATGGAAAATGGATAATAAAAACTGGTCATGTATTTTAATGCAGTTGACAAACAAATGAAAAAAATTATTTTATTCAGCTTTCTTTTTCTATTTTTTTCATCATTTTGCCTTGGTGATATCTATTATTGGGTGGACAAAGAAGGAATCAAGCACTTTTCCAATATTTCAAGCCCTGAAGAACAGGGCATTAAACTAATAAAAAATAAAAAAATCAACAAAACAGGCGATTTTCAAGTTCTTAAAATTTATGACGGAGATACCATTAAAGTTAAAGGGTATAATTTAACATTCAAAGTTCGACTGGTTGGTATTGATACGCCTGAGACCGGTGGATCTTCATATAAGGGTCAGCCTTTTAGTTATAAAGCAAAAAATTTTCTTAAAAAAATCATTGCAGGTAAAAAGATTATTTTGAAAAGCTATGGCATGGGCGGATACAACAGACAACTTGCAGAGGTTTTTTTCAATGGGGAAAACATCAATCTTCTACTATTAAAACAGGGACTTGCAGAAGTTTATAAAGGGCAGCCTGCAAAAGGTCTTGATATCAATTTGTATAATGCTGCCCAATCCTATGCAAAAGAACTAAAAACAGGGATATGGTCTATCAAGCCATCAGAATATCAAAGCCCAAAGCAATGGAGAAAAAATCATCCCTGGAAATAATCCAGGGATAAATTTGTTAGTTTTGGGCTAAAAAGGGATATCATCGTCAGGTTCTGGTCCATTTTGCATATCTCCAGTTTGACCCGGACCTGGCTGCCCACCTGAAAAGCCCTGACCATTGGAAGATTCCTGTCCACCTGAGAAGTTCTGACCTCCAGAATAATTACCTGAGCTGCCATCTTGTTTACTGCCCAGGAATTGAACTGTATTGGCAACAATTTCAGTAATATAATGTTTCTGCCCGTCTTTTTCATAATCTCTTGTTTGAATTCTGCCCTCGACATAAACCTGGCTTCCTTTACCAAGGTATTTTCCACAATTTTCCGCCTGTTTTCCAAAGACAACAATTCTATGCCATTGAGTTGTTTCTTTTTTTTCTCCGGAAGCTTTATCATACCAGACTTCAGTTGTAGCAATATTGAGATTCACGATTGCAAGACCCTGCTGAGAATATCTAATCTCAGGGTCACGCCCCAGATGCCCGATTATTATAGCTTTGTTTACACCAGCCATTATAAACTCCTATATTATTATTTTATTGTTTTAAAAAACCTAAGTAAAAAAGTATTACCTGAATATTAAATCAGTGTCAAACATATAAAGAACTAAGCAGCAATTCTCGGTTGAAAATTATTTTTAAGATTAAAGATTAATCAGTGTAGTGTAATATAATTACAAATATATAGATACAATTTTGTATATTTGATTATTATGGACAAATAAACGGAAGAAGTGAGGCTTGGATATGCTTTTGCAGCTTAGGTTTCGTTTGAAACAGATGCGCTGCAAAAGCATATCCAAGCCTCACTTTACCCGATCTTATACCATAAAAGACAATATGACATTGTTGTTCTATAAATAATATACAAACTCACCGGATATTCCTTAATACAATTGCACCGATTTTGAAATAGTGTAAAAAGTTTTCTGTAAATTCGAGATTCAGTAATTCCCAGTTTTTTTA
>CAZTEM010000057.1:0-20792 GCA_964612755.1 uncultured Desulfobacterales bacterium
AAGATTAACAAGTGTAATATAGTCAAAATATTTAAATACAATTTTGTCTTTTTGGTTATTATAGAAAAATAAAAGGAAGAAGTGAGGCTTGGATATGCTTTGTTCATATATATTGACCGAGAATTACTGATATTTTTTACAATCTATTTGATTTGCAACAAGATTTAAGATAAACTATTACCATTCTTCTGAGCACTGAAACTTAGAAAACCAAAATATGAAAAAAATCCTATTTAAGAATGAATATAAATAATATCAAATCGCTTTTAAAACCATCAAAACAGTCAGAGAGACAAGGCATTGATTATTTTCGCCAAGTCCTTCTGCATTATCTATTGTTAAGCCTTGGTATTTTTGCATCTCTCGCCTATATACCCAGCATCTACTTTGCAATACAAGAAACATTATACAATATTGTTATAATAGATACCATTACGCTTTCGCTTCTTGGATTTCTATTGTTTAAAAAATTAAGCTTTTTTAAAAAATCTCTTAGCTTGCTAACTGCTTTTTATTTTTTAGGATTGGGGCTGTTAATAGCAGTAGGACCTGCAGGAGCTGGACCTCTGTGGCTGTTAATGTTCTCCATCATGACAAGCATACTGTTGGGAATCCGGGCTGCAATATTTTCTTTAGCCATTAACATTCTAACATGGGTTATTCTAAGTTTTTTTGTCTACCTGCATCTTTTTTCATGGATTGAAATCTTTCCCAAAGCATCAAGTCTATGGATTATAATTGGAATCAATTTTCTATGCATCAATATTATCGCTGCGATTTCCGCATCTGTTTTGATCAATCAAATTACTAAAATGTTCCTTCAGGAAAAAGAAATTGGTTATGAACTAAAAAAAGAAATTGAAACAAGAATCAAAACAGAAAAAGAAAATAGAGACCTTTTAACAAAACTACATCATTCCCAAAAAATGGAAGCAATTGGCACCTTAGCAGGTGGCGTAGCACATGACCTCAACAATGTATTAAGTGCTCAAGTAGGTTACCCTGAGCTATTATTAATGGATCTCCCCAAAGACAGCCCCTTAATTGAACCGATTCTAAATATTCAAGAATCAGGAGTCAAAGCTGCAGCTATTGTTCAGGACCTTTTAACCATGGCACGACGTGGAGTTGTTACCACAGAGGTTATAAATATAAATCAAATAATCAAAAATTTTATAAAATCACCGGAATGTAAAAAAATGCAATCATTCCATCCTGATGTCACTATTTCAACAAGCCTTGATAAACAACTACCAAATATTATTGGTTCTGAAATTCATCTTTTCAATAGCATTATGAACCTTGTAAATAATGCTGCTGAAGCAATGCCTGCAGGCGGAAAAATTAAAATAACCACCCAGAACAAACATATCGCATCGCCCATAGAAGGATATAATACCTTTAAAAAAGGCGAATACGTTGTCATTAAAATCTCAGACACAGGGACAGGAATTGAACAAGAGGATATTAACAAAATATTTGAACCATTTTATACAAAAAAGAAAATGGGACGTAGTGGTACAGGACTTGGAATGGCCGTTGTGTGGGGAACTATAAAGGATCACAAAGGGCATATTAATACTCAAAGTAAAAAAAATCATGGTACAACCTTTACTATTTATTTACCAAGCACTATAGCTCACGAAAGGGTGAGAGCAAAAGCGCTTCCCATTGATGAATATTTAGGAAATAAAGAGTCTATTCTGGTAGTCGATGATGAAAAAAAACAATGCCAGTTAGCAGTAGACATATTAACCAAGCTGAACTATTCTGTCTCAAGTGTCAATAGTGGAGAACAAGCTGTTGAATATATGAAAAACAATAAACCTGATCTTCTGATTTTAGATATGATAATGGGTCCGGGGATTGATGGATGCGAAACATACAAACAAATTTTAGAAATACGCCCCGAACAAAAATCCATTATTGCAAGTGGTTTTTCAGAAACTGATAGAGTCAAGCAAGCCCAGATCTTTGGTGCTGGAGAATATATCAAAAAACCATATACCATTGAACAAATAGGGCTCGCCGTCAAAAATGCATTAAACAACCCCCAGCAAAACAAATTCACATTTCTTTAATTATACTGACCTTATTTCTCATTTTAAATCAAAAATAATCTATTTTTTTTTCTTGCCATCTCCAATTAAATGGTGGTCTTTTATTTAAATATTCAGATGACAAAATGAGATCATCTGATTTTACCAACCACTAATTAAAGGAGAAAAATCATGGAAATTCAGTTCAAACAGGTTTCAACAGCACTTGACAAACTAAGAGTCTATAGCCTGAGGAAAAAAGTATTTGTGGATGAAGAAAAACGGTTTCCTTACTCGCTGGACCATATTGTAGATCAATATGACACCTTTGAAGAAACAGTTAATTTTATTGCTATATTTCGCGATGAAATCATTGCCAGCGTCCGACTTGTTATGGACGGTCAGGCAGGATTGCCAATAGAAAAATATCAGGATTTAAAAAAATTTAAAAACCAATTGGAAGGTGGTTGTTTCAGCATTGGATGGTTATGCTGTACCAAGCCATACAGGCACAATACCGGATTAATTAAAGCACTTGTTGAGCATGCTTTATTGCATGCTGAACAAAATGGATTCAGACATATGATATCAGTAATACATCCTCCGGCATATGACCTGTTACATAATTGTTTCAAAGTTGAAAAAAGAGGAACGCAATTTATAGATGAACAACGTGATATACCAATGTTAACTATCTATGCTACAACCAGTACAATGCTGAATCATTTAAATTCCAATGCATCCAGCACAAAGACCTCTAAAGTTCAGGCAAAAGCATATCAATTCCATGGAAAATACCATTTTTTGGAAGAAGCATTATCAAGGAATATTGGTATTTTTTCCCTTGCTGAACAGGACAGACTCATCAATTGCAAAATTGCTGTTCCAGGTCTTGGTGGAGTCGGAGGTCAGCATCTTGTAACCCTTGCAAGAACAGGCATTAATAATTTTCATATTGCTGATTTTGATATATTTGAACCTGTAAATTTCAACCGCCAATATGGGGCAAAAACCAGCGGATTTGGTAAAGAAAAAATTGATATAATGTATAAAGAAGCAAAGGATATCAACCCATATCTAAATATCAAATGTTTTCCAAAAGGCATCACAGAAAAGAATATTGATGAATTTTTAGAAGGTGTTGACCTTGTGGTTGATGGTATGGATTTTTTTAATTTTGATATACGAAGATTGATATTTAAAAAAGCCCATGCAAATAATATTCCTGTGATAACAGCAGGTCCCCTTGGGTTTAGCGCAGCCATGGTCATTTTCATGCCTGACAGGGGCATGACTTTTGATGAATATTTTAATATCAATGATAATTTAGATACTGAAGAAAAACTTATTAGATTTTTTATTGGTCTTGCACCAAGGGCAAGCCAAAGAAAATACATTGATCCCGGCGCTATTAATATGAGAGCTCAAAAGGGACCATCATTGGGAGCTGCATGTCAATTGTGCAGTTCTGTTGTGGCAGCAGAAGCTGTCAGAATTTTATTAAAAAAAAAGGATATAAAGCCTGCACCCTGGTATTTTCAATATGATCTGTTTACCAGAAAATTTTATCAAGGGTATCTTAAAAAAGGAAATAAAAAATTTTCCCAGAAAATCAAATCAAAACTCATAAAAAAAAGTTTAACAAAAAATAAACTTGTGTATACTCTTCCTGATTTTCCAAAACTTATATCAGGCGATAAAACCATATCAGAAGATATCATAAAATACCTTATCAATGCAGGATGTAAAGCTCCATCAGGAGATAATTGTCAACCATGGACTTTTGAATTCAGTGAAAAAAAACTGGTAAAAGTGTTTCTCGACCATAGAGCTGATAATTCTTTTTTTAATGTAAATCAGACAGCTTCTTATATTGCCTGTGGTGCAGCAATTGAGAACATAACTCTTGCTGCATCCAGATATAATATACAATGCAAGACACAATACTTACCCGATGAAAAAGAAAATTATCACGTTGCAAATATCAACCTTGCTTTGGAATCAACTAAAGAAGACCCTTTGCAGCGCTTTATATGGGAACGCCATACAAACCGGACAAAATACAACCGACAACCCATTGGACAAAAAGATTTTAACCAAATCAAACAAAGCATTCAATCTTTTAAGGGAGCCTCTATTAAGCTTGTTTCAGACCGAAAAGATATCAATCAAATTGCAAAAATGATATATGAAGTTGATAAAATTCGGGTTGAGCGGAAAGATCTGCACAAACACCTTATGCAAATGATACGTTTTACAGATAAAGATGCCTTGCTCAAAAAAGACGGTTTTCCCCTTAAAAACCTTGAAGCAGGCGCAGGTGGAGAGCTGTTTCTAAGGGCTTGTTCACCATGGGCAGTAATGAAATTAATGAATAAAATGGGCATGGGAAAACTTATTTCCCAAATAGCCGGAAAAAGTATTAAGCAGGCTTCTGCAATTGGTTTATTAAAGATAAACGGCAAATCTGATAAAGACTTGATTGTTGGCGGGCAAGCCCTTGAAAGATTATGGCTTACAACCTCCAGGCTCGGGATTTCATTCCAGCCCATGACTGCTGTGACTTTGTTTAAACGCAGATGGGATCTTGGCATGCAGGATGATTTCAGCCTTGAACATCAGCAACTTTTAGGCAATGTCTGGCCCATGTATGAAAATTTATTTGGATCAGACAAAAATAAATCCCATATTATGCTTTTCAGATTAGGATATGGGAAAAGAATATCCTGTGGAACATTAAGGAAAAACCATATTTAATTTCCTTTTTATTCCCTTATAATAACAATTTTGCAATATTGGCAAAAAAACATTTTTATGATATTGATGCTTTTATTTATATATTTAGATTTATTATGTTTTTTATTTAATTTATATTTTAAGGAGTTTATTATTATGGCAAAAGCCAGTGCACGTCATATCCTGGTTGATGATGAAAAATTCTGCCAGGAACTGATTGAAAAAATTAATAATGGAGAAGATTTTGCAGAACTTGCAAAGCAACACTCAAAATGTCCTTCAGGACAGCAAGGCGGTGACCTTGGAGAATTCGGAAAAGGTGTGATGGTTCCTGAATTTGAAACAGTGGTATTTAATGAAGAAATAGGCAAACCACATGGACCTGTAAAAACTGATTTCGGATTTCATGTATTAGAGGTCACAAGCCGTACTGACGACTGATACTGATATTTAATGACAAAATCAAAAATGCCGATAATTTGTTTTTAAATTATCGGCATTTTTATTTATTGTTCTGTCTGCAAAAGTCGATAAAGAGTCTGACGGGCAAGGATATCACCGCTTATGATGCCTGCCACTTTATTTTTTTCAACCACTGGCATTGCTGAGATCTCAAAACTTTCAAAACGCCTGATACAATCAATAATTGTACAATCAGGCTCAATGGCTACCACATCAGCTGTCATCACTTCTGTCAAAGGATTATTATGATCAGTCCCAGAGGCTGCAGCCTTTGTAATATCCCATTCAGTAACTATTCCTATAAGCCTGTCCTGTTTTGAAACCACTGTAACCATAGGGCTGTCAGAACTTACAAGAAGTTTTGCAGCTTCTTTCAAGGTCTTTTTTACATCAATCTTTGGTGCAGGTTCCATTATATCTTTTACTTTACGTGATTTTTCTTTCCCGGCTATTCTTTTTATGCTTATTTTCTCGGATATTTCACAAGGAAGGCTGTCATGGTCTTCACATAGCCCTTGTACAAGCTCTTTCATGTTCTGGCGAATAACCTTTTCAAGTTTTGCAACTGCAGCTTTCCGCCTTTTTTCTGCCAGAATATTAAATTCATCGCTGTTTTTTTCAAGCCATTTCTGAATTTCATCGGTTTTGCCAAAATATTGTTTTGGGATCCACAAATGCTCAGGTGTCGGTATAATGCGCTCATGGGCTGCATAAATAACACCGCCGGAATTCACCAGATAATCAGTTGCGATCAATGTGCCATTATCCCTGTAAACAGCTCTTTCCATGCGCCTTCGTTCAGCCTTGCGCACAGGGTCTGGAGAATAGGAATTAGCCCCTTCAACAATAATTCTCCACTTTCCCATCCTGTCCACAGTCATGGAAGGATTTCTTGTGTTATCCACGTCAAGATAATTAAATACAGGCGATGCAGGAACCAGGCAAAACGCTGATTCCATGAGCAGGTTATTGTATGCATTGGAAAAAATCACCTTGCCTGCATTTTTTTGATCAGCGTGCAAATAAGTATCATGAAAATAATCCTCAGTTACATGACCTTTTTCTTTCCAGCGTTTAAAAAGCTCTTTCCAGGGTAATGCATCATCAGAATAAAGATAACCCCTGTCATCACTTATGCCTTTAATAATTGGTTTATTATCAGGGTCATATTCATCAAAAATTCTTGCCACATGGGCGCCTACTGCGCCAAAACCTTGAATCAAGACATCCATTTTGTTTTTATCAGGTACCTCAATATCTTTAAACTGGGGCAATTGTCTTAATTTTGGAAGATGTTCAAGCAAAGCATTTGCTGCCACTACAACACCATTTGCAGCGCCGCCAAGTTCATCAATCCTGTTACCACCCATATCAACAGGTTTTGACACAGTATTATCCACACCATTTTCCATGGCAATGGTTTTCATATCTGCATCATTGGTTCCAACATCAGGACCCGGTATATATACATTTTTATACCGTGCAAGAAGGCGGCCAAAACCTTTTATGACTTTAAGGCGTTCTTTAAAAGACAAATCATTTCTTGATACAATCCCTGATTTTCCACCGCCAAAGGGCAAATCAGCAGCAGCATTTTTTAAAGTCATTCCCCTGGCAAGATTGTAAATAACTGAAGGAGTGATATCAGGAAGCATCCTGATTCCTCCCATGGATGGCTGTCCCATGGCAAGATTATCAACCACAAGATATCCGCCTATTTCCAGGGGACTTTTTTCATCCCACATACACACAACAATCCTTGGTCCAAGCCTGTCAACTTTAATCCCGAGGCGTAAAAGACTTTCCACATCAAGGGGACCAAACTCAATAAATGCCCTGCCCTTTTCTTTTATCAAACGGTTTTTCAAAATATCTTCAGGAAGAGCATCTTTTAAAAAATCATTCATAATTTTTGGAATCATTTTTTATTTCCTTAATAATTATTTATTATGGTAAATTTATAGTCTAATGCAGATTCTTAGCAGCAATAACACCAATATTTGCTGTTAATAATGCCTTTGCCGTTAAATTCATCGAATCATGTTTATCTAAATAATTTATTTCATGAGATGCCATAAGACCCTGATCCAGGATCTCTTTTTTACTCATAAAATATTCAAGAATATCTGATGGATGTTCTCTTTTCTTTTCAACTTCTATTTCTCCGCCTTCATGTTTTGCAGAAATATTTGCAACTTCTTTTGCAATTTCCACAAGTTCATCTCTGCGGTTATAAGGCTGTACAACAATTGATTTATATGTCTCTGTGATATGATGTTCAAACCTTACCTTGTCTTCAAACCCAAGATCTGCTCTTAATTTGTTTGCCATGCGTATGGTATTGTTATTTACAGAATTTGACAGATTAAACCCAACCAGGGGTGTGGAATTATCCTGTCTTGCAAAAAGTCTTGCTGTCATAAGTGTCCAGAATATAAAATAAGGATTATCATTACCCACATACACAGATATCTTAAATTCAATATCAATGCCCAATCTATGCATCAAATATCCGACAAGCACAGTTCCTGAATTAATATTTAAAACCTGCTTAACTCCGTATTCAGTATAGTATTTTAAATATTCTTCAGCCCATTTTATGGCATAATCATTGGGCTGACCTATGCCGCCAAAATATCCTGTAATGGTTTCACCACCGCCAAGATGAATATTGCTTCCATCTGTTCCCCTTGTGTCCAGAGCTTCTACATAGGATGCGCCAATAATCTGCATTGCAAGGGCCGTTGCAATTATATCTCCATTATCTTTAACCTGTTCTGCCATATTACGAACCCTTATAATCCTGCCCGGCATAAGCTCTTTATTTTTTATTGCTTTTTTTGCCTGGGAAATAAGCCATGGAAAAAATTGCAAAGCGCTTACTTCAAGGGTTACTGCATTTTTATTATCAATATTGGCATAGTCTGCGCCAATGGCATTACAATATTCCTCCATTGAAACAAATGCCTTTTTATCCTTCTGCTGTCCAAGCCATTCCAAATCAGCTGCATAGGGAGAATTCATATCTTTTAATTGCTGCATAAGTATATCAGGTTTTTTTGCTTGTTTTGCTTTTTCATTAATGGCATCAGCTCCGCCAAATTTTTCAATCAAATCCGATATGTCCTTAACAAGTTTATTATCAGGGTCTACAAGTATGCGATTGACAATATCCATATCCTTATTGGAAATCTTTAAAAGTTCTTTGCGATCTATCATTTTTTACTCCTTTATTTTAATTTATGGCATTTTTTTGAGAAACTTTTCTTTTTCCCCTGATTTCATGGGATAACAATGATCTGGTTCCGGAAATTTACATTCGCGCACATCCTTGCAATAATCCTGCATTGCCTTTGTAATTATGGAGGCAACATCACAATATTTCTTTACAAACTTTGGTGTAAATGCCTGGAATTGACCAATAAGATCACTTACAATCAATAATTGCCCGTCACATTCAATGCCTGCTCCTATTGAATACACAGGAATGGTGAGTTTTTTTGCAATATATCCCGCAACCTCAGGCGGCACAGCTTCAATCAACAGCATCTGGGCTCCTGCATCCTGGACAGCCAGAGCATCTTGAACCACCATTTTTGCATCATCAAAAGTTCTGCCCTGGGCTTTATGCCCCCCAAGGGCTCCCGAACTCTGGGGAGTAAGTCCAATATGCCCTATAACAAGGATACCTGCCTCAACTATTGCCTTTATCCTTGAAACAATTCTTGCACCACCCTCAAGTTTAATAGCATCAACATCTGCTTCTTTTAAAAACCTGCCTGCATTTATCACTGCTGTCTCATCATTGGTCTGATAGCTCATAAAAGGCATATCGCCGACAACAAATGTATCTGGAGCTCCCCTGCGCACTGCTTCACAATGGACAATACATTGATCCATTGTTACAGGCACAGTTCCTTTATATCCATACACACACATGCCAAGGGAGTCTCCCACAAGTATCATATCAAGCCCTGCTTTTTCTGCAAATTGTGCTGTGGGAAAATCATAGGAAGTAAGCCAGGTCACTTTTTCCCCTGCCTTTTTCATTTTAATAAAATCGTGAATTGATTTTTTCTTAACCATTTTTGCCTCCTTGGATTTTGTTATTTTTTTTTTAATCATCAATACTCTCTGCTGCATCTATGGGCCAACCCTGATCAGGCTTTACCTCGGAATAAATAAAAAAAGTTTCAATCTTTCCCATACCGGGAATGGTTGCAACCTTTTCCTTGATTATATTGCCAAATTCATCAAGGCTTGAGGCAACCAGGTGCAAAAGATAGTCAAACCTGCCAGTCACATGGTAACATGCCCTGACATTGGAAATTTCTCTTATCCCTTTTTCAAGCTGATTAATATTCTCCACCTGATGTCTGACAAGGGAAATACACACAAACCCCTGGACATGAAAACCAAGTTTTTCAGGGTCCATTACAGCCCGATACCGTTTAATAACCTTTTTTTCCTCAAGTTTTTTTACCCTTTCCAGCATGGATGATGGAGCAAGACCTGCCTCCTTTGCAAGCTCAGTGTTCTTTTTTCGCCCGTCCTTTTGCAATGTCTTTAAAATTTGTTTATCTATCTTATCCATTTCAATCCTTTCAGTTGCTTTTCTTTTCCCAAACCTGCTGCCAAACAAAATTCGGTTTATTCAACTTATATTAAAATTTAATTTGTCATATATTCTTTTTATCCGAATAATGAATGGATGTCAATAGGTATATAATGAATTATATTAAATAATTCTAATCATTTACCAAATAAAATTCGGCTCGCACCTCAAATAAATAAAATAATAAAGAAGCTTTGAAAATTGTCTTGACAACTTGTCTCCTGCAAGATACACTTAAACCATGAAATATAAGCTTCGAAGCACAACACAATATGACAAATGATTTTCAAAACTAAAAAGTTACTACAGTGAAAATGAGAATTTTAGTGTATATTTCAAGCCTATGGTTCTCATAAAATTATTTTATCTTTAAACATCCTGGCTGAGTATCCCAAAGCCTCACTTTGCCCAATCTTATACCCTGAAAGACAATATGACATTATATGATTACATATCTCTTATTATAGTCAATACAGATCTTGTTCACCTTGTTCCATAACAAAGTCTATTCTGAAAATAATAATGCAAATTCCGTTTTTAACCAGTTTCCTGCTCTTCGCTGGTTTCTACAAAAATTGCACTGACTATCTCTTAATAGCGAACTTTCATGGGGAGAGTAAAATGCCTGACCATGCTTGCAGCATCATTAATTCAATATCTAAAAGACAAAAGCTATTGAGTTTTATTTTTCAAATAAGTTTTGTGTATATCTTTGTGAGGTGGTTTAATACTAAAAGGAAAGTAATCATCCGCACCCCCTGGCTTGAAAGCCTCTTCATCCAAAATTTTAGAATCAAGCCAATTATTAACCAAAACAGATGGAGTATAGCTGGTATCAAATTCCAAAATCATGTTAATAGTCTTAATCATTAATAATGTTATCTTTATAGAACCAAACAAATTATTCTGTTCAGATTGAATTTTTATTTGATCTGCTGTTTGTTGAGATCTGTGATTTGCTGTTACCAATGCAACTGCAGGAACAATAATAGCAAAAAACCCAAGAGGTACTTTAAATATAGTTAATAAATCATTAATTTTTTTATACGACCAAGCAAAGTCAATATCATTTTGGTTCAAAATAAAATACGAACCAGCTATAAAAAGAACTAAAGGTAACCAGAATGCAATTTGAAATATTTGTTATAAATCTTTTAATTAATAATTTTGTATCAAGAAGATTAAATTTTGTAAAGTGGTCTTTTTTGTTAATATAATCATGGCAGATACGTATATTATTTTGTGATAGAACAACAATGTCATATTGTCTTTTAGGGTATAAGATCGGGTAAAGTGAGGCTTGGATATGCTTTTGCAGCGCATCCGTTTCAATCGAAACCTAAGCTGCAAAAGCATATCCAAGCCTCACTTATTCCATTTCTTTCCTCGTATAATAGCCAAAAAAACAAAATTGCATGTAGATATTATGACCATATTGCCCTGTTAATATTAAAAATAATTTTTGACCGAAAATTGCTGGGAATATGACTATGTGGTTTACTTCAATCAAGTGAATATGCTAAACTCCATTTGTTTGTGTACGTGGAATCTTACAAATAAATAATGATTAACAAAGGATTGGTTATGAATAGGTTTTTCACTTTTTTAATATTGATATGTTCTGCATGTTTATTTGTTTTTTGTAGTCCTGAAAATGTACGGTCTGATAATAATATTGAATTCCTTGGTAAAAATCTTATCAAATCTCTAAATTCAGGTATTTATGAAATAGTCAAACCAAAATCTGAAAACAATCAGATTCAATATGCCAGAGAACTGCCCTTTGACAAACTTAGTTTTAAAGAAAGAAATGAAAAATATTACAGCATTGGGACAGCTTTTTTTATAAATAAAAAGGAATTGATGACAGCTGCCCATGTGTTTCAACTTGAATATTTTTCCCTTCTTCAAGATTTCTATATTAGAGATCCGCAAGGAAAAGTATATCCTGTTAATATGATAAAAAAATACTCAAACCTTCGCGACATGGTGGTTTTTGATCTTAAAAAATATCCTGACAAAATCACACCGCTTAAACTGGGCAAAAATGCCGAAATCGGTGATACTGTCTTCTCTGTTGGAAATGCCCAGGGCGAAGGACTTGCATACAGAGCAGGTCAAATAGCCTCTTTTACACCGGAAAAAGAATATGGGAAATGGAAAGATATCAGATTTAGTTCTCCTGCCTCACCCGGCAATAGCGGGGGGCCACTGCTTGACCTGAAAGGTAATGTCCTTGGCATAATAGTTAAAAAAAATCAAAGTGAAAATTATAATATTGCGGTTCCGATTAATGAATCAGACAACCTTACTGGCAAAGCAGAATTTCATATTCGCAATGTTCTTGCCGGGATTTATGGTGTTAATGATACTCTTACCAGGGATTGGATATTTGGTATTCAATTACCCCTGTCAGTAAAAAATCTGGCAGAACATGCCCAGGACAGCTTTAATGCTCATATCACTAAACTTTCAAACGATCTTTCAGAAAAAGTGAAGCTTAAAAATTATCCAAAAGGAGAACGGTTCCGCGACTTTCTCAGGGACCAGCCAATTAAAAAAGGACTTGGACTCCTTATCCCGGGACAGGATTTTAAAACATGGAACATAAATGGCTGGTATGGAGAAAAAATACCCATAACAGCATCACAAAATGTATATAAGGCACGGGGCGTGTTCAATGCTCTTAATGTAATCATTGAAAAACCTGCAGAAATGAGTCTTAAAAAATTTATAAACTCTCCCAAAATTGTTATGGACAATCTTTTAAAAGCAGTTCCGTTTTTACGCCATGTTGGCAGGGAAAAAATTCCCATAACCAGCTTTGGTGCACCTGATCAAACAAAAATAATAAAGGATAAAATGGGACGAAAATGGACCACAGCAACCTGGAACCTTCCCCATGATGATATGTTTGTTTATTGTTCCTTTCTTCCCTACCCAAAAGGTGTAATCTGCCTCCTTGACAGCCGAATGAGCTCAAGCCGAAAATATGGCTATTTTAATGCCATACAGGATGCACTTAATGAAATTATAACCGGATATATAGGTAATATTGAGGACTGGCAGGAATATTTCAACCTTGAAAAAAAATATCTTCCTGATTATTTTCAAAAAGCAAGCCTTGATTTTAAAAATCATAATTTAAACCTGAAATTAAAAGACTTTTCTCTTGATTTTACCAATAAAAAAATCAAAAAAAATTCCAGCATACATCTCCATATGGGGTATTCAAACAAGGATCTGCTGGCTGAAGACCTTTTATTATTTGAGCTTTATCCTGTCAAAGGCGGAAATGCCCATTACAGGATTCAAGCGTTTTTTGAACCAAGCCCCTTAAGTTCTGATAAATATAAATCCAAGTGGAATGATATTATCAATGCAACAGGAGATTTTTCAGGCAAACTAATTAACAAAGGCAATAAACTGATTATCAAAAAACCGGTTAAAGCGACAAAAACCAATTTTGTATCTATAAAGGGCAAAAAGATAACCAAAGTATTTGCTGTTGGAGCTTATTATAAAACAACAGATAAAAAACCTGTACGAGACAGCAAAAAGTTCTTTAAAAGTATTCATTTTAATAAGCTTCCCTAGCTGTACAATATTGAATACAGGTTAATTACAGGACATTTAAAAGACCAATGAACCGTTTTGCAATTTATATGTCATCCTATGTTTTAAAAAGTTTTTCACCTTTTTCCAAGGCAAAGGTAAATATCCATGGGCAAAACAATATACCTGACGGATCTGTTATCTTTACAGCCAATCATTTCACACGGCTTGAGACAGTTTTACTGCCCTATTACCTGCACACTTTAACAAAAAAACCTGCCTGGTCCCTGGCTGATGCTGAACTTTTCCAGGGCAACCTTTTAAAACCTTTTTTGGAAAACCTGGGGGCAGTATCAACAAAAGCACCTGATAAAAATTATCTGATAACAAAAAACCTTATTGCGGGTGATGCTGAATGGATTATTTTTCCCGAAGGTATGATGGTCAAAAATAAAAAGCTTATAAACCATGATCATTTTGAAATCCAGATGGATAACCATATTGAAAAGCCCCATACCGGTGCTGCAACCATTGCTCTTCGGTGCGAATTTTACAGGCAGCGCCTTTTAAGGATGCTAAAAAAAAACAGAGCCGAGTTTGACAGATTAATTGATTATTTTGAAATAAAAAACCCGGAAAGAGTTCTTAAGATACAAACCTATATTGTGCCTGTAAACATAACATATTATCCGATTATGCCCAGGGACAATCTATTAAGCACCCTTGCTGCAAAATTGATTGATAATCCTTCGGAAAGAACATTAAACGAACTTAAAACCGAAGGCTCCATGATTTTATCCGGAGTTGATATTGATATCAGATTTGGGAAACCCATTAAAATCAGGGATTATCTTTATAATTCATTTATTGAAAGTGATCTTAATTCCAGGCGTGCAATGAATTTTGACCGGAATATATGTTCTTTTCATGCCATGAAAGATAATTCCACCAAAATCATGGAAAGATATCTTTTGTCCATGTACACCATGACCACAATCAATGTTGATCATATTCTTGCAGCTATTTTACGATATCTGCCCCGGGATATGGAAAACGAAACTATTTATAGTTTAAAATCCAGACTTTTCCTTGCAATAACCAGACTGACAGCAAAATCTGAAAATAATTTTCACCATAGCTTTTCTAAAAACCCCATATCAATTTTAACTGATGACAGGTATAAAAGAACTGAAAATTTCTTTAAGATAGCCTTAAAAACCAAAATCATTACACAAAATAGAGATTTTATCCACATTAACAAAAAAAGACTTAATGCCCATCATCATTTTCATAATGTACGGGTTGAAAACCCCATATATGTCATGGCAAACGAAATCGAACCTTTAAAAGAGGCTTTGGATATAATAAAAAGAGTGGCTGAAATGCCAAAGCACAGGGTTAAAAAACAAATAAGGGATGATCTTGTTGATGGTGCTAAAAATACTTTTCAAAAAGCCTATAAAAAATATTTTGTTATAGAAGAATCCAAAGAAAAAAAAATCGGTGCCCCTGTTTTCTTAAAAGCTGAAAACGAAAAAGCAGGAATTTTATTAATCCACGGATATCTTGCTGCCCCTGCAGAAATGGAAAAATTTGCACAATATCTTTATGAGCAATCTTTTACTGTCTATGTACCAAGGCTAAAAGGTCACGGTACATCACCTGAAGATCTGTCAAATACAAAATATAAAGAATGGATAGAATCTGTGGAACAAGGCTATGTTATTTTAAAGCATACCTGCAAAAATCTGTTTGCAGGCGGGTTCTCAACCGGTGCGGTCCTTGCTCTTGATATATGCCTTCGTACCAATGATATCAAGGCAGGTTTTGCTGTTGCACCGCCCATGAAATTAAAGGATCTGGGTTCTTATTTTGTACCGGCAATTGACCTTTTTAATACCATGATGGAAAAAGCTTATCTATCACCCATTGCTAAAAAATTTGTAAAAAATGACCCGGAAAATCCCCATATTAATTATCATAAAAACCCCATTGCAGGTATCAGACAGCTTGAAAAACTCACCAAAGATTTGGAACCGAGGCTGAAAAATATTAAACTGCCTGTATTGGTTGTACAATCGCGCAATGATCCTGTTGTTAATCCTGAGGGCACATTAAATCTTTTTAATAAACTTGGCTCGAAAAAAAAAGAATATTTTCTTTTTGATTATGACAGGCATGGAATTTTGCTTGGCAAAGGTATTAATAGAATATATGAAAGTATAGAAAAATTTATTGCACAATTTATTGAATAAAGGAGATATTTCACAATGCTTGATCTTCATAAAAATGATATTTTCACAAAGGTCTCAAGGTTTAATCTGATACGGGATGGTAGAATGATCTATATTGATGTGCATCAGGCAATACAGGGTCAGCTTGCAGCAAAATTCGTAGCAGTTCCAAATCTTGTAAATATCATTGCAATACCTGAAAAGCAGGGAATAGGAGAAAGCGAGCAAGAGGCAGTAAAGGATTGCTTAACAAAAATCAAGGGTCAATCCATTGAAGAAATTTTCCCCAATGATAATGATCCGGGTGAAAAACAAGCTTAAATCACCCGGATAAAATTATCTGATTAATCTCCGTCTATAAGCCGGCCTATGGTGCCAAGCACTGAGCCTTCGCCTTTACTTGATCCTCCCACTGACGGAGCATGCTGAATAATTCTGTCTGCCATTCTTGAAAATGGCAGGCTCTGGAGATAGACTGTTCCCGTACCACTCAAAGTTGCAAGGAAAAGCCCTTCTCCACCAAAAAACATGGACTTTAGACTTCCTGATCGTTCAATGCTATAATCAATTCCTGATGTAAAAGCTGCAATACACCCTGTATCCACACGAATTATTTCATTGCGAAGTTCTTTTTTAACTACAGTGCCACCCACATGGACAAATGCCATGCCATCGCCATTTAATTTCTGGAGTATAAACCCTTCTCCGCCAAAAAAACCAGTGCCAAGTTTTTTTGTAAATGCAATCCCTATCTTAGTGCCATATGCTGCACATAAAAATGCGTCTTTCTGGCATAAAAGTTCTCCCCCGACATCCATCATATTGATTGGGATTATCTTGCCCGGATATGGTGCGGCAAAAGCCACTCTTTTTTTCCCGGATGCTGAATTTGTAAAATGAGTCATAAAAAGGGATTCGCCGGTTATAATGCGTTTACCTGCTCCAAAAAGTTTTCCCATAACTCCCTGGTTTGCCTCAGATCCATCACCCATTTTTGCCTCAAAGGAAATACCATCATCCATATAGTTCATTGCACCAGCTTCGGCAACAACCACCTCTCCCGGATCAAGCTCGACCTCAACGATCTGCATATCATCGCCAAGCAATCTGTAATCGACTTCATGACATTTCATAAATAATATCTCCTGTAATATCTTATATTATACTCTCCTGACCCATTTTAATACCTAAATCCAGAGCTTTTTGATTCATTTCCAGAAAATCTTTTGGGATCTTGGTTTTTAAAACCTTGATTATGGATTCGGGTTTTACAAGTTTTGATACCCCGATTAAAGCTCCGAGCATACAAATGTTAAAGACAATGGGCTTACCTATTTTATCCATGACCTTTGCATACATTGGAAGAGAAATATGTTTTGCATCAACCTTTTGTTTTGTTACAACATATTTTGAATCAACTAAAAGAGTGCCACCGGGTCTTATAATATGTGAAAAATTATCATAGGCTTCCTGGGTAAGGCATACCAATATATTAGGCTGTGTTACCTTGGGGAAATTTATTGTGGAATCAGAAAGGATAATATCGCTTCTGGTCGCTCCTCCCCTTGCTGCAGCTCCATAAGTCTGGGACTGGGTTGCATTCATACCTTCGTAAATAATAGCAGCTTCGGCAAAAATTATTGCTGCAGTAATAACACCCTGACCTCCTGAGCCTGAAAAAACCAATCTTGCTCTTTTAATTTTCATTATGCCCTCCCTTTCACTGCGGTTTGAATAATTTTTTCGTATTCTTCACAGTATTCAGGTGCATTGCTGTCATTCACAAACACTCCCCGTTCTATCAAAGAAGGATCTTTTTCAAGTTTTTTTGAACCGATAGGGACAGTATTTTTCTTATAAAGTTCCATCATATTTGCAGCATCGCCTTCTTTATTTTTTCTGCCATAATGGGTGGGACATTGTGAAAGGATTTCCACAACGGAAAACCCTTTATGATTTATAGCCTTTTTAATAATATCAATTGCCTCTGTTGCATGAAAGGTTGTTGATCTTGCCACAAAGCTTGCCCCGGCAGCTGTTGCAAGTTTTACAACATCAAAATTATTATCTATTGTAGAAAAAGGAGCAGTCGTTGCTATCTTGCCACATCCGGTCAGAGGTGAAAACTGACCGCCTGTCATACCATATATCCTGTTATTCATGACAATTGCCGTTATATCAATATTACGCCTTGCTGCATGGATAAAATGATTGCCTCCGATTGCAAGGGCATCTCCATCGCCCATGGGAACAATGAGCTTTAATTTAGGCTTGGACAATTTTACGCCTGTTGCAAAGGCAAGTGCCCTTCCATGGATTGTATGTAATGAATGGAAATTAACATAGCCTGAAATTCTGGCTGAACAGCCAATACCCGAGGTCATAACGATATTAGTGGGATCAAGTTCAAGTTCTTCAACAGCCCTTAACAAAGAGCCAAGGACAATCCCATGCCCGCATCCTGGGCACCACATATGTGGAAAAAATCTTTCCCTTAAATAATTTTTAACATTATATTTTTTAGCTACCATTTTAAACCCCTTTCCCCTGAATCACTCTGAGAAGCCTTTTGATATTTGTAGGTGTTATAAGTTCACCGTCAATCCTGTTTGCAAGGAAAACTTTTCCGGGTTCATCCACAGAATTTTTAACCTGGGTAAGAACTTGTCCCATATTCATTTCAACAACAACAACAGCCCTTGCACCGGAACATTTCTCTTTTACAAGTTCTTTGGGAAATGGCCAGATGGTCTGAAGCTCCAGCACACCAATTTTTTGCCCCCTTGCCCTTCTATTATTGGCAAGGTGAATAGCTGATCTTGCAGAAGAACCATAGGAAACAAGGACATAATCAGCATCATCAAGCCAGTATTCTTTATGCCTTGTTATCTGTTCAACATTATTCTCTATTTTATCAACCAGATGATGGAGCAGCTCTCTTACAACTTTTGGATTATTTGAAGGGAAACCCCACATATCATGAAAAAGACCTGTAACATTATATCTATGCTCACCACCAAAATCTGACATGGGAAGTCTTCCATCTTCTCGTGGAAGATATGGATGGTAATCAACACCTTTACTCACAGAGGTTCTAAGCCTTTGGACCACTGGCAAAGTACCTTGTTCAGGGATCTCAATCTTTTCCCTCATATGACCTATAATCTCATCAAAAAGAAGTACAACAGGAGTTCTATAAGTTTCAGCCAGATTAAAAGCCTCCACAGTCATTTCAAAAACATCCTGATGGTTTGATGCGGTTAACGCAATTATGGAATGATCACCATGAGTACCCCATCTTGCCTGATTAATATCTCCCTGGCTCACATGGGTGGGATTACCGGTTGAAGGTCCACCTCGCTGGATATTGGCAATCACACATGGTATCTCAGCCATACATGCATAACCTAAAGCTTCCTGTTTTAAGGAAAACCCGGGACCACTTGTGGCAGTCATTGCCTTATTACCGGTAAGAGATGCGCCAATAACTGCTGCCATAGACGCTATTTCATCTTCCATCTGAATAAATTTGCCATTTCTTTTTGGAAGCTCAAGAGCAAGCAACTCTGCTATCTCGGTTGAAGGAGTAATGGGATATCCCGCAAAAAAATCAACCCCGGCATATAGCGCCCCTTCCACGCAAGCTTCATTTCCCTGGACAAATTTTATATTATCATTCATTTTTATTATCCTCTTGGGTTAAAACTTCTATTGCCAAATCAGGGCATCTCAGCTCACAAAGTTTGCAGGCAATACAATCTTCTGGTCTGACTGCAATAACTTTATCTTTTTCATCTAATTCCAAAACATTCTTGGGACAAAAATGAACACAAATACCGCACCCTTTACACCACTCTCTATTAATCAAATGTTCTTTTAATTTAGCCATAAAATCCTCATATTCCAAAAATAAAAATACCCAATACAAATCAAGCCTTTCTTATGTTATTCATATATATAAGTCAAGAAAAAGAGCCCAGTTTTGAAATAAAGTTTCTCAATTGTAAAAAAAGACTTAAAATGCTATTATTCCATGATGATACGCAATCCAAAAATGCCTCTGGTCACTGCCATTATCCCAACATTCAACCGAGGCTGGATTGTTGAGCAAGCAATTCAATCCGTCCTGGAACAAGATTACCCCAATATTGAAACAATTGTCATTGACGACGGCTCAACCGATAACACAGAAAAACAAATTTTACCCTATCTAAATAGAATAACTTATATTAAACAGGAAAACAAGGGGGTAAGCGCTGCCAGGAATATTGGGATTAAAAAAAGCTCAGGAGAATTTCTGGCATTTCTTGACTCAGACGATTCATGGAATAAAAATAAAATAACATGTCAGATTGATTTTTTTAATGCCAACCCTGAAGCAATGATCTGCCAAACCCAGGAAATATGGATCAGAAATGGGAAAAGAGTTAATCCGAAACAAAAACATAAAAAATTATCCGGAATGATTTTTGAGCCATCCCTTGAACTTTGCCTTGTCAGCCCTTCTGCTGTTATGATGAAAAAAGAGCTTTTTGGAATAAAAGGGCTTTTTGACGAAACACTTCCGGCATGTGAAGACTATGATCTATGGCTCCGCATTAGTTCAAGTTTACCCGTTTATCTCATTGATAAACCACTAATAATCAAAAGAGGCGGACATGATGATCAATTATCCAATGATCATTCATTGGATAAATACAGAATAAAATCAGTTCAAAAGCTTTTAGAAAATAATAATCTTAGTCATGCCCAAAGGAATGCTGCCATAAAAATATTTCGCAAAAAATGCCTGATATATGGCAAAGGATGCATTAAACGGAAAAAAACAACTGAAGGAAATTACTATCTGGGACTTGTTTCTGTGTTCGACTATTAATTGCCGCCCAGTGAATGGAAGAAGTGAGGCTTGGATATGCTTTTGCAGTGCATCCGTTTCAATCGAAACTTAAACTGCAAAAGCATATCCAAGCCTCACTTCTTCCATTTATTTTTCTATAATAACCAAACTTACAAAATTTTTATGCAGGTGTTGTGACTATATTATACCTGATTACACCCCAGCAATTCTCGGTCAATATATGAACAAAGCAGATACTCGCTTCAAAAGTCTTACCTGTATATGAACAAGGAACAAAAAGGGGATTTTGCTCT
>CAZTEM010000058.1:0-20780 GCA_964612755.1 uncultured Desulfobacterales bacterium
ATACTCAATTTATCTATATTTTGTTTGATTATCAGTGTCAAGAGATAAAAAACAGAAGTCTGGTTATGAAGGTTTGTGAATTTCTGAAGCTTGCTTAAGCAGGGCTTTTATCTCATTGCGTGCAGCCTCCATATATGCGGGAAATGCTTTTTTCAAACTTGGAGTAAGCTCTGTTGACCAATCAATTTTTTCAGGTTCAATTCCAAGCACCACAAGTTCTGGTTTGTGCCCAACCATTTTTGCCATATCAAGAGAGTCTAAAAGGTCAATATCGTGTAAAGATAAAGGCTGTTTCTCATCTCTTCTAAGTTCATCTTCTTTGAGTCTGTATATTGTCCCGGGTGTTTTGCCTGCTCTTACAATATCAAGGACTAAAAGCTGTTTATATTTTCCGAATAAATAAAAAATATCCTGGGTAAAAGTGCCGCCATCAATGAAATCCACAAGGGATTCATCAAAATTTTGTTTTTCTTTCCAGAATTCATGCACAGCATGAACACCAATACCTTCATCCATCATCAGAATATTTCCAACTCCTAATACAAGAAGTTCTTTTAGTTTTGTCATGGCACTCTTTTTTAAAATATGAAAAGTGAAAAGGGGTGAAAAAAATTCACCCCTTTTTTTATAAATCTAAATTACAATAGTTTCTATTGTTATAGAGGTACGTCAACAACAGTAACTTCACCAGAATCTGCGTCCAGCACGTGGACAGCACAACCCAGTCATGGATCAAAGGAACGTATTAAACGTCCCACATTAACAGGATTTTTAGGATCTGGTACAGGAACTCCAATGAGAGCTTCTTCTATGGGACCACGTTGTCCCATATCATCTCTTGGGTTTGCATTCCAGATTGTTGCTGATGTAATCTGATAATTACTGATAACACTGTTTTTAATATTAACATAATGAAGCAATGCACCACGAGGCGCTTCTGAAAGTCCAAGACCTTCAGCAGATTTTGGAATTGAAGCTGGAACAAAAGTTTCTTTTCCGGGTTTTGCTTCGTGTAGCCATTGTTCAACTGCATTGGCAACAACAAGAGTTTCTTCTGCTCTTGCAACATGTCGTCCAAGAATTGAAAATGCTGCATCACCAATATCACGAACTCGTTTAACGCCAAGTGCCTGACGACCTGTTTTTGAAAGTTCTGGATTTGTTATCCAAACTCTTGCAAGCGGGCCTGCTTCGTGGGGTTTGCCCATATAGCGAGGAGCTTTAATAAAACTGTAGCCACTTGCTTTTTCAGGATCAGGAAGGGTTTTACCAACTTTTGGATTAAGTCCTGTTGTTGAATCTTTAAAATATGAATATTTAACATATTCTTTAATTTTATCAGGGTCAAAGTCAGTGAATTTGCCATCAGTATAAGCACCGGCTTTTAATAAGGTGTTACCTTTTGAATCCATTGGGAATACGCCAAACGCGATACAGTTTTTATGTCCTGAACCACATTTTAAAAGATCACCATAGGGACCTGCAAGGAGATATACCAAAGGTAAATATTTTTCTTCAACAAATTTTTTAACTTTTTTAAAACGTTTTGCATATTCCTTTAGAGCTTTAGCTGTTGGGATTTCAGTTGCTCCACCAACAACAATGCCTTGAACATGTGGCATTTTACCACCAAGTAATGCTACCATCTCGTGGCATATTTTTCTCATTTCAAGAGCTTCAAGGTATTGATTAACACCAACTGCATTGGTTGCTTTATCTAAACGAACATCATTTTTTTCATATCTTGGAACAAAGGGTGCAACATCAGGACCATTAACATAGTCAAGGGCTGCAAGATGATAAAAATGAAGAATATGGGATTGAAGAAAGTTAGCACCCAGGATAAGGTTTCTTGCAATTCTTCCGTTATCAGTAAGTTTTACACCAAATGCATCGTCAAGTGCTAAACTTGATGCAGTAGCATGGGCAGTAGGACAAACACCACAGATTCTCTGGGTGATCTGGGAAGCATCCCTGGGGTCTCTGCCAATAAGTATCTGCTCAAATCCACGATACATGCCGCCATATATTTTGGCATCTACAACTTTTCCGCCCTTTACTTCGACTTCTGCTTTAAGATGCCCTTCAATCCTTGTGATAGGATCGATGGAGACCTTTATTTTTTTACCAGAACCAGCTGGTCCTGATTGTGGTTTACAACCTGCCATATTAAAACCTCCTTGGTCTTATTTTATTTTATTTAGCTTCATAGAAGGGTGATGATGCGTCAGGAAATCCCGGCTCAACACAGCCAATACATAGAGCATTGTCTACACACCAGTTTAAACCACTGTTCCATTTACGTTTAAAACAGTCAGCATTAGTATTGGGTCCGTTGCAACCTAAATCCATACGGCAGCCTTTTACAGAGGATAATGTTTTAGCCATAATATCATTATCTAATTCATCAAGGTGTGGGCAGTTTTCATGAATGTTTTCACCAAAGAAAAGAACCGGGCGACCGTCAGCGTCAAGTTCCGGAATACCTTTTGTGAGTAGATGTACAATTGATCCGACAACCCAGTCAGGATGTATTGGACAGCCTGGGATATTAACAACAGGAGTTTTAATACCTGCTTTTTTAAATAAGTCCATAACGCCTGTAGCGCCTGTAACATTACCCTTTGCAGCAGGAATTCCACCATATGCAGCACAAGTACCAACGGCAAGAACGCTTCCTGCCATTTTACCAAGTTTTTCTGTCATTTCAACCATGGTGATTTCTTTACCATCAAGTTCACCACAAATGCAGTATTTTCCATTGGCAGCTGTTGGGATTGCTCCTTCAACAACGAGTGAAAATCTGCCTTTTTCCTGTTTAGCAACTCTATAAAGATTTTCAAGAGCTGTCTCGCCTTCAGATGCCATTACAGTGGGATGATACTGTAAACTTATGACATCTAGAAGAATTTTAGCGATTGTAGGCTCAACACTGTTCAATAATGATACAGAACAGCCAGTACAGCCCTGACCCTGAATCCAGAGAACAGGATGATTTTTAAGCCCGGATTTCATGGCTGAAACAACTGCAGGATTAAAGACCTGTGAAATACCAATTCCAGCGGCTGTTCCAGTTAAGGTTTTAAGAAAATCCCTTCTGGAAACCCCTGATTTCTCCTGTTGCTTTTCATGCAACTTTTGTTCGTCTTTCACTTGCACCTCCTTGATGCTGTTAGAATCTAATATTACCACCTATCACAAGTTCGAAATATGAAACAATTGTGATTATTCATTTTAAAATGAGTATATAAAGCTAATTTTAACATGTCAACAAATAGTATAGATTTTTCCATTTTATTATTAGTTTTTATATAGAAATAATTAATATGGATATTAAATGATTTTATCATTTGAAAAAATAATAATCTCTGGTATCTTAAATTTTTGTTAGTTTTAAATTAAAATTATGGATATTAAATCAAAAAGAAGAATTTTTGTATTATGTTGCTTGTCCATTTTTTTTGTCGGAAGTTTTGTGTTCGGCATACCGGGTGTTATGGCATCCTATTGGCAGAATACGTTTGATGTGGGCAAAGAAGATGTGGGCAGAATCATGTTTTTTATTCTTGTCGGCACTGGCTGTTCAATGTATTTGACCAGTAAACTCCAGGAAAAAATAAGACATTGTTATTTGATTTTTCTGGGGAATTTTGCCAGCGCCATTGCAATGTTCTGTGTTGGCTTTGCAAATTCCATTGCAATGGTCTATGTCTGGGCTCTTGTTGTTGGTTTTTTCTGTGGTTTTGTTTATATTCCTGTTTTAACTGTGGTCCAAGGTCTTTACCCAAACAAAAAAGGAACTTCAACAGGCATGGTAAACCTGGTTTTCGGTGGAGCTGCCGCCCTGGTTGCTCCTCTTTTTACCATGCTTCTTCTTTCCTTTGGTACCTTTGTTATGACAAGTGTTGCAGCTTTTTTATGTTTGTTTATATCTGGCGTTGCCTCATTATTTATTCGCCTGCCACGTATTGAGCAGATAAAAGAAAATAAGCCCGTTGAATTTGAAAATAAAGCCCGGCTTTTAAGTTTTCGAGATACTCTCAGATTAAAACCTTTTTGGCTGCTGTGGAGTATATGGGCATTGGCAGGAGCAGGCGGGATATCAATGATAACCCTTTCTGCTTCCTATGGGAATTATCTCGGGTTAAGCCTTGATAAATACGTATGGATCCTTATTAGCTTTAGTATTGCAAATGGAGCGGGACGTTTAATTTGTGGGAAGTTGGCAGATCATTTTGCCCAGCAGAAAATTTTAATGATATGTTTTCTCCTTTCAGGCACAGCCTATCTTTTGTTGATAATATCAACCAGGTTAATAATCGTATCAATATTGGCATCGTTTGTAGGGCTTGCTTTTGGTGCAATGTTTGCTGTCTCTGCTCCCCTTGTATCAAATTGTTTTGGGCTTATAAACTTTGGCAGGATTTTCGGGCTTGTATTTACAGCTTATGGATTTATAGCAGGCTGTTTAGGACCTTGGCTAAGCGGTTATATTCTTGATTTTAATAAAGATAATTTTTCTTTTGTTTTTATCTATCTCGCAGCTTTTTATTTTATTTCTTCTTTTTTTATTATGAAAATTAAGCCTGTGGATTTCAGGGCTGAAAATCATTAAGGTTCACGATATAAGGCCAATAATCCCGATCTTGCAAGTTTTTTAATGCCAAATGGATTTAAAAGCTCTAATAATTCATCAATTACATTTTCTTTTCCTGTAATTTCAAAAATAAAATTGTCCTTGCCTTTGTCAATTATTTTGGCATGATATTTTTCAATAATATTTACAATATCTGTATATGTTTCTGTAGTTGATCTGATACAGACAATAGCAAGCTCGCGTTTAACAGCTTTTTCTCCTGTCATGTCTCTTAATTTTTTTACATTGATCAGGCGCTTTATCTGTTTCATGCACTGGTCAAGTTGTAAGGGGTCTGCTTTTGTTGTTATGGTTATTCTTGACATTTCAGGGTTTGCCGTTGGAGCACCGCAAATTGTTTCAATATTGTATCCTCGCCCTGCAAACAGCCCTGTAATCCTTGCAGTTACTCCTGGTTCGTTTTCAACAAGCATTGTTAATATGTATTTTTTTGATTCCATTGCGCCTTATAAAAATTATATATTCATAAGCATCTCTATCAATCTGTATGGATTTTGTAAAGGAAAATTGAATGAAAATACCAGGCTGATTTTTTCCCGGGGAAGTGAGGGGCTGTCTGGTTTGACTCAAATCCGAAAATGGCAATTTTTCTATAATTGCTCAATTGTAATCATATATATTGAAATATGATCAATTTCTGATAAAGTCTTAATATGGTATGGGAAAATGAAATAAAAAAAATTACTTTTTTGGGTCTTGTGCTAAATATTCTATTGTCTATTATCAAATTTGTTATAGGATTTTTTGGTAACAGCCAGGCTGTAATCGCTGATGCTGTTCATAGTATTTCTGACACATCTACGGATATAATCATATTGATTGGAGTGAAATACTGGGCAGCTCCTCCTGATGCAGAACATCCATTCGGACATCGGAAGATCGAATCATTCATAACCATACTTATAGGACTTGTCTTATTCTCAGCAGCATGCGGTATTGGTTATCATGCCATTGCCACTATGAATGAAATTCATGGGGAAAGATTAACAATGTACACATTAATTGCTCCTGCTATTTCAATTTTATTTAAAGAATTTTTATTTCGAAAAACATATCAGATTGGAGTTAAAACAAATTCTTCCTCAGTTAAAGCTAATGCCTGGCACCATAGGACAGATGCATTGTCTTCCATACCTGTTCTTATTGCAGTCGCAGCATCTTTGATTAATCCTGATTTGTTGTTTTTAGACCATATTGGAGCATTTATTGTAGCAATTTTTATTTTAATATTATCTTTTAAGATTATATTTAATAATGTAAATGAGCTTATTGATACCAGTATATCTAAAGAAGAAACTTTATATTTGAATCAGATTATTCAGAATCACGCTTCTGTAAAAGGGTGCCATAAAATCAGAACAAGAAAACTTGGCAGTTTTATTTTTATTGATCTGCATTTGGAAGTGGATGGGAATTTAAGTGTGTCGCAAGGTCATTTGATTTCTGAAGAGGTAAAAACAAGGTTAATGAAAGGGAATTTAAAAATAATTGATGTTATGATCCATCTGGAGCCTGTTAAATAATTATTAATTTGTTGAAAAGGAATTGGAAAATGATACCCCACTTACATATCAAACCTGCAGAAATTTATAATGCTAAATTGCTTGCAAATATAATTCGTGCATCCAATATGGATGTGGCAGAGAAATTTAATCTCACTTTGGAAAATTGCCCAAAACACCCGTCAAACTGTTCGGTGGACTGGATAAAAAAAGATTTTGACAAAAAGCTTAAATATTATATCCTTGAGTATTCAGGCTTACCCAAAGGGTGCGTAGCTTTGGAACAGATTAACCATGAAATATGTTATCTGGAGCGGTTGTCAGTCTTGCGCGAATACAGGCACCATGGCTTTGGCAGAAAATTAGTTGACCATGTTATTGAGGCTGCAAAAGACCTGGGGGTGAAAACAATAAAAATAGGCACTATTGCTGATTTTACCATATTAAATAATTGGTATAAAACTTTAGGATTTATTGAAGAAGAAATCAAAGAATTTCAGCATCTTCCATTTAAAGTATTAATGATGAGCTATAAACTGAAATAAATACAATTTGTATTGTAAGATCAGAGGAAGAAAATATAGTGTATTTTAACGGGAGGGAATATGAGAAAATTAATTTTGATATTATTTGGCTTATTGCTGTTTTTATCCCAAAGTGCGGCACAGGCTGCAACGATTGTTGATCATACCTGCTGTGATCTTACAAAGATTCCTGTATCGGCAATTAATAAGGCAAAAAGCGACCTGCATATAGCATATGGCCACACTTCTCATGGTAGCCAATTAACTACAGGCATGTCAGGGTTGGTAGCTTTTGTCAACGGTGGCGGTCTTGGTTTAAACCTCCCGGATAATATCTTTGCCTATAATCATGGAGGCTCCAGTGGAGCCCTTGATTTGCATGATTATGCAATGGGAGGTGATTGCGGGTATTATCCTCAATGGGTTAATAATACAAGGGCATATTTAAATGATCCTGCCCACTCCAATACAAATGTAATTATATGGTCATGGTGCGGTCAGGTAAGTGGGAAAACTGCCCAATCAATGATTCATGATTATCTTGCTCCAATGTCGCAATTGGAGATTGATTATCCTAATGTTACCTTTGTGTATATGACTGGTCATTTGGATGGGACAGGGCTTACAGGGAATTTGCATTTGCGTAATGAGCAGATAAGGAACTATTGCAGAACAAATAATAAAGTTTTGTTCGATTTTGAAGATATTGAAACGTATGATCCTGATAATAGATATTTTGGTGATAAATCAGTTAATGACCATTGTGATTATGACACTGATGGCAATGGTTCAAGGGATGGGAACTGGGCAACACAATGGCAGGATTCCCACGTCATAGGAACAGATTGGTACTCTTGTCCATCTGCACATAGCATGCCATTGAATGCAAATAGAAAAGCTTATGCAGCCTGGTGGTTATGGGCAAAATTATCCGGATGGAATGGCAGCTCTCAGGAATTGACTAAGCTGTATTATCCCCATGTCACAAACGCAAGTCCATGGAATACGGAAATTTGTATTATTAATAAAAACACTTTATTAACCATTCAAGGCAAATTCCATGCCTATACAGATCAGGGAGTTGAAATACTGCCGTCTGTGGCGAAAAACATACCGCCAAATGGCAGAATAGGGCTGATACTTAGTCATATATTTAAAACCAGTCAAAAAATAGCTTATGTGATATTTGAAAGCTCGTCAGACAAAATCTGTGGCTATACAAAATTTTTTATTGATAATAAATATATGGCAGCTGTTCCGGCGATACTTTCCAAAGATATTAGTAATGGTAATGTGTATATACCACATATTGCTTTGAATCAGGGATGGTGGACAGGGTTAGGTCTTGTTAATACAACCAATGCTTCTGTCACCCTTGGGTTTGAATTTAACAATGGCAGCACAATTACAAAAATACTTGGTCCCGGTGCCCATTCATCTTTTACCATGAGTTCGCTTTTAACGGGAAAGGATATTGATAATATAAAGGCCGGAGCAATAAAAAATGCCACAGGAATTATAGGACTTGAATTGTTTGGTACCAATAATCATTATTTAAGCGGTATTACATTGAGTGATAAGACTTTTACAAGATTATATTACCCCCATGTAGCAAGTGATTCAGATTGGTGGACAGGTATTGTGGTATACAACCCGGGTAATAATAATTTAAGTATCACCATTAAACCCTATGACAAATCAGGAAGGCTCTTAAGCTTTGCTAATCCGGAAGCTGCTACCATAAGTCTTCAAGCCAAAACCAAATATATTGGCACTGCTGCTTCGCTTTCTTTCCCCCAGAAAACTGCCTGGTTTGCATTGGAATCCTCCCTTCCCGTAACAGGATTTGAATTATTTGGCAGGCAGGATAAAACCCGCTTGGGCGGGTATGGTACATTAAGCCAGGGGCTGAGTTCAGGAATTTTCCCAAGATTATCTTCCAACTCTGAAGGCTGGTCAGGCATAGCTTTTGTAAATATAGCAGATAATTCAGCACAGGTCACACTTGCTGCCTATGATGACACCGGTAATAATATAGGTAATACAGAATTTAACTTAAACGCCCATGGGAAAATTGTATCAATTGCTCAATCTCTTTTCAGTTCATCAATTGCGAGTGCAACATATATTCGGTTTACTTCCAGTCAAAAACTAGTTGGATTTCTTTTAACTGGATCCGGGTCTTTTTTACTTGACGCGTTGCCAAGTTTATAATTATAGAATTGCTAGAAAATTTTTTATATATCTCTTGACAAAAAACAAGTTCATATCCTAATATTTAAAAAATATTTTAAGATATTACAGGTTACACTGATGTGAATTTATTAAATCAGAGGTTATAAATGGTTGGTTTATACTGTTTCTGCAATAGTAAGCAATTTCAAATTAACCATAAAAATTTGACTAGTCAAAATTTTATCGTATCCATTTGCAAGTTCAATCTCCTGTTGTTTATTATCCTGTCAGTTATTGGGTGCTCCGATTCCCATAAACCCAATAATGGTATTGTTATTGTATATACCTCAGTTGATCAAGTGTTTTCCTCAAAAATTTTAAAACAATTCGAAGAAGATACAGGTATTATAGTAAAAGGAGTTTATGACACTGAAGCTTCCAAAGCTGTTGGCTTAGAAAAAAGACTCCTTGCTGAAAAAAATAACCCTAGAGCGGATATTTTCTGGAACTCAGAGTTTATGAGAACCGCACGACTTGAGGATGCTGGCGTATTTGAGGTATATAAGAGAAATACTGATGATTATTCCAGTGAAAAATATTATTCTCCTAACGGTTTATGGTATGGTATGGGCGGAAGAGCTAGAGTTTTTATTATCAATAAAAATTTATTGATGAAAAATCAATATCCATCTTCATTGGTTGATATTGTTAAACCGGAATTTAAAGGAAAAATTGTTATAGCCATCCCATATATCGGCTCGACATCAACGCATTTTGCAGCATTGTATCACAAGATTGGGGAATCTAAGTTTAAAGATTTCCTCATCGGCTTAAAAAATAATGATGTGGCAATGCTCTCAGGCAATTCTATAGTAAAAGATGCTGTTGGAAATGGAAAGTTTGCCATTGGCATTGTTGATACAGACGATGCCCTTTTGGGAATTGACCAGGGGTTGCCAATTGAAATGGTATATTATGATCAGGAAAAAGATGGGGTGTTCTCTTTTTTTCAAACATTATCTCTTGTTAAGGGTGGGAGAAATTCAATTAATGGTAAAATTTTGATGGAGTATCTGTTACGTGATACTATTGAGCAGCAGCTTATTGAAATGAATGCTGTTCAAATGCATATCCTAAACACTGAATCCACTGAAAACTCAATAAAAGTATGGACTGTCCTGCCTGGAATCATTAAGGATTTGTTGCCAGCAAGCACAGCTCTTTTAAGGCGATACCTTGAATAACAAAATTTCATTGAATGGGCTCCTTCTGGTTCTTTTTTCAATTATATACTTCTTGCCACTGATAAATGTTATTGGTTGGGTCGTGAGTAATATATTTACCCACCATAATTTTTTGGCATATTTTGTTTCCATGTCTTTTTTTGAGAAAATTTGTAATTCAATATTTTTGTCAACATCTGTTGCAATTGAGAGTCTTATATTTGGTAGTATTTTAACATGTTTTTTTTATTGTTTGCGTTCCCATTGGTATCGTGGAACAATACTTTTATTGCTTTTATCTTTTTTTGCAATATCACCAATTATTTATCTTGTTGCATTGACACGTATATCGTGGTTTAATCAATTTTCAGTATTTTGGCAATCAAGTTTAATCCTTTGTTTGAACATGTCTCCGTTAGCTGCCATCTTACTTATTTTCTCCATTGGACGTCTTGGGAAAACATCAATACAGAGTGGTCTGGCAGTGGCAAAACCAATTCGTGTTCTCTGGCATGTGGTATTTCCTCAGATCATATTATCTGTTTTGGGTATCTTCCTATTTGTTTTTATATTGACTTTTATTCATGAAGAAGTTCCATCTTTCCTTGGTTACAGAACCTATGCCGAGGAATTTTTTGCTCGTATTGTCTCCATGGAGGATTATAGAAAAGCATCACTGGCTTCTCTGCCTTTCCTGTTTGCAGCTGGTATTTTTTTAGTTTTGATTGGGTACATGATTAGAAAACCCTTTGAGCATCGCACTGAAACAGAATCGATTTCATTAATGTATTTACATTTTGATATGAATAGATCACTAATTATTACTAATGGCATTGTCTTGTTATTGATTATCGCAGGGATTATTTTTCTTTTAATGAAAGAAGTAGATTTATCAAGCTTAGATATGCTTGCAATTGAAAATATGGATTTAATTCGGAATACTTGCGCTATATCCATTGCTACTGCCACAATGGGAACTCTTTGTGGAGGGTTTCTTTATCGATGTTTCAGGGAGAAAATAAAAACAAAGGTGTTGGTTATATGGGGTATTATCATGATGTTTTATTGGCTTACTCCTCTATCACTTTCAGTATTGGCATTGATTCATTTCGCGCAAATGATACATTGCAATTCAATTGTTTTCGATTATTTTATTCTTATTTTTGGTTATTTGCTGAAATTATTACCGATTTCATTTTTACTATTTTTTATAATGAATGCAATGCTAACAAAGAAAATGACCTTTATTCTCCAGTTTATAAATGTATCATGGTATGACAGGTTTATGAAGATTGCTTTGCCTGTGCAATGCTATAAATGGGTGGTTGTTTTGATATTTTTGACAATTTTTACCATGAATGAAATTTCTGCAACAGTGTTGTTAATTCCTCCAGGGGTTGAAACCATTGTGGTGAGAATATATAATTTAATGCATTATGGTGATTTTTCATCTGTAGCATTTCTTTCTTTGGTGCAATTTGTTCTTGTTTGTACTGGTATTGCTATAACTCAATTGTTGATGAGGAACCATGATAAAGCTTAAAAATTTTATTCTTCCTGTTTCACCCCGATTTGAGTTGAGGATAGATAAATTGGAAATTCACATCCCTTCACGTATGATTATTGTGGGTCCTTCGGGAAGTGGCAAGACAACACTCATGGAGTCCCTGGCTGGGCTACAAACTGACTTCTGTGGCAGTTTACAGATTGACGGACAGGTAATATCTGATTCTTCTTCTCACCTCTATTGTTACAATATTATGTTTTTGACACAGGAACTTGGGTTGTGGCCGCACATGACCTGTTTAGAACATATTTCTTTTATGCTGAGTAAAGGCAGAACATTGCAAGCTGAAGATTCAGAATATTGGCTGAATATAGTTGGATTGAACAACAGGCAGAATGCCAGACCCCATGAGCTGTCAGAAGGAGAGAGGAGACGTCTGGCATTGGCCAGAGTTCTTTCTGCTAAACCCAGATACCTTTTTTTAGATGAACCTTTTACCAATATTGATTCGGTATTAGCTTGTGAATTAATGGATAAAATTGATATAGAGTATGAAAGACAGAAATTTGCACTCATTAAAGTTACCCATCACTATTTTGGAATAAAGGCTGAGCACACAACAATTGTTGTTGTTATCAATGGAAAAATTGTTCAGCAGGGGACATGGCAGCAAATTTCACAACACCCTAACAATGAGTGGACGGAAAAATGGATAAATCTATCATTACAAAATTTTTAATTATTTTCTTTTGCCTTTCTCTACTGGGAGTAGCAGAGAAAGGTTTTAGTGCACACTATAAAACAGACAGACCATGGGAAATAGATTCTGTTCTTGTTGCCTGGTTAATAAAACATTATGTTGATAAAGATGCTGTTTTTTCATCTGTTCCCCGGGGAGAACATATAAAAAAAGAGTTTTCAATTAATACACCTTACTCTCCTTTACGTCGAAGTGCACGTTGCTCTGCCTTTGATGCCGGAGTCCGTATCTATAAAGTTAAATCTCAGTGTGTTGAAAAAATTCGACCATTGATTCGTTTGCTGGAAATCACTTCATGGCGAAAGCATGAATATCCTGAGGCACTTAAGTTTGAGCAGGGATTAATGCCTTTGATTCCTTTAGATCCAGGCATTGAAAACCTTGAAAAAGCCTTCTTGTATATTGATAGCTATTGTGGCTCTGATGAGCCTTCTATGAATTTTTTAGATCCTGTTTCGTTTATAGCATTGATAGACAAGTGCTGGAAAATAGTAATCATTCAAAATAATTTGGTTACTATTATAAAAACTCAGCAAGAGCCGCGTACTTTTGATCATGAATATTCAAGCAAGAAAACGGTGTACATCGGCTCTGATAAAAGTGTACGGCTCATAGAAAATGGCAAAGAACATCTTTTGCTAAGTCCGAAACAGCATGCATATACACAGCCTGCTTTTTCAGCAGACGGAAAAAGTATATACCTTGTTAAGCTGATTAACGGGAATAGCATTAACACTGATATAATCTGCCTTCATTTGGAATCAAATACGTTGACAACCGTTGTTAAACAACGTTCAACCCAGCTTGACCCTTATATATCCGCTAAAGGAAAGTTGTATTACTCAAATGTTTCCTGCGTGGACGGGCGCGGTAAGATTATCCAGGAAATCTGGTATAAAAATATTACGGCAAACAATGCAAAACAACTGACTTTACTCAATTCGCTCTCTCATCAACCTGTTGTGAATAAAAAAAACAACCATTTGTTTTTCAGTTCAAACAGAAAAGGATATTACCATATCTGGATGATGTCTCTTGATGGCGGAAAATATAAGCAACTCACCACTGGTGCCGTTGCCGATAGCTTCCCAGCTGTTCAAAGTGACGGAACTGTTTTTTTTATTCGAGCACTTCATGGGCGTAATTTTTTAATGAAAGTCGATGAAAATGGCATGGTTCAGGAGGTTAAGCTACCTGAACAATATACTAAAATTAGAGAATTAAAGGTTAATTGATTATGAAAACGCTATCAAGTAAATTGGCTATTGTTGCTGTATTGTCAGGGATTTTGTTTATTTATCCTTATTCTGGCAATACCCAGGATCTGATCAGTTTTAAACCATTTAATAGGGTTGAGTTTTCACCAACCAGGAATCAGCATTTCGATATAAGTTTCAATTTAACTGGAGCTGCAAAGGCTGGTGTAAAGTTATATACTTCGGATGGACATCTTGTCAGAAATTTATCAAGCGGCAAGGTGTTAAAACCTGGAGTGCATGTGATAAGCTGGGATGGCAGAGATTTCGAAAAGAAGGTTGTGCCGGATGAAGCTTATACGGCAGTTTTATACGCAATCACCAAGACTCAGGCAATCACGGTTGATCCACGCAAAAATTCCGGAGGTGAAATTGAAAAGGTTGTGTCCACAGTAATTTTAAGAGAAGGGAAAGTGATTTATACCTTGTCTAAACCCTCCCGTGTACAGATTAGAGCAGGTATTGTTAATGGTCCCATGCTGCGTTCTTTAGCGGCTTGGCGTCCTCGACCTTCCGGGAAGAACCTCCAGAGATGGAATGGCTTTGATGAAGATAAAATCATTAATCTTTTTTCCATTGAAAATCATGGAGTTTCTGTAACAGCTTTTAATTTGCCTGATTATACTATTATCACAACGGGAAATAACGCTCTTAGCTATCGCGAATATTATGAAAAAAAACACTGGACATTTATTCCGGTGCCAGAGGATAAAAGGCTATTGGAACGAAACCATAAGGCAATCTCTCTTCATTATTATTCATCACCTGTAACTGACAGAAATCCAAAGATTAATATTATTTTACCCGACAATATAAAAAGGTCGGAGGCGGATATACCAATACTCAAAATTGATAAACCTGTGCCTGTAAAAGTACTGATGGCTGAGAAAGATGAACAAATAATGGCAGAAACAAAGTATGAAGTCAGCTTCTTTGTTGATCTTGAATTTAAATCAGAAGAAGAGCTAGGCTATATACCGATTACGTGGCTATATTCCCCTAATAATTTAAAAATAATAGATAAGCATACTTTAACCGTTAATATTTCAGGGTTTAAGGGGCATGTAGGGGTGAAAACTATCCAATTTATGGTGGAGTAATTTTTTTGATATTCATTAAAACAATATTTTTTATTGACAAAAGTATTTATTTATGTTCATAGATTGTTTGTAAGTCGGTTATCGTCAAAAGCGAATTTGTTTCAATGTTTTTATAGAAACAAAATAAATAAACAAGAAAAGAAAAAAAACTCAAAAGAAGTAAAATTTGGAGTGTGTATTATGAAATTACTATTACCGTCAATGGTGACCTTGGCACGTTCCTTTGCCCTTAGTCTTTTTTTTCCACTTTTGGCTTTTGCTGGATTTATTGCTGACATGCCAGCAGGCTCCCAATTGACTAATCCATTGCAGCAGATTGTGTTTTCATCGGATGATTATTATTCTGCTGTCCTTTTCGAGTTGGATAAACGGGTATTATTGATAAACGGTGTTGATCATACTGAATTAACAACAGTCAATGTCAACTGGAACGGATCATGTAAAATCACCTATGCTCCCACAACAAATAATCCAATGCCCCAGGGGAATGTGGTTATCAACCTTACTATTCCATACAATAAGACCATGTTCTGGGATTTTGAGAATTTAAAACAGGAAACATATCTTGTGAAAGTTTTTGTTGATTCTCTGTCTCCCGAGATAAAACGCATTTCACCGGCAGAAGGAAAGACCATTACAGACCTGGAAACTCAATTGATTTTTTCTATTTTAGATACTGGCATTGGTGTTGACAGTGACTCCATCAAGATCCTGATTAATGATGTTGATAAAAGTGAGTTTATGAGTTTTTCCAATGGTGAATTGGTCTATACACCAACATCAGACAATCTTCTTCCCGATGAAACATTTCAATTGACTGTCATTGCAGCGGATAGCCTTGGTAATAAAAGTCAAGTATCTTTTGAGATGATTGTTAATACAAATGTAAGCCTGTCTGCCAAGCCCATTGCAATCCCCAGAACTGCGTATGCACCGGTCACCATCAGGTTTGCTCCTAAAGTCACAACCAATAACGCCATACAGATTTACCAATGGGATTTTAACGGGGATGGAGTATATGATAGCTCTGATATTATAGGAAACACTTATACGCATCAGTACACAACCCCGGGAGATTATACAGTGACACTCCGGGTAAGAGACCGCGTAGGAGATATTGCTACGGGCAGTGTTATTGTTCATATCCTCAATAAAGCGCCTGTTGTAAGTGCCGAAGCATCACCGTCCAATGGTGAAATACCTCTGGTAGTCACGTTTTCAGTAACAGCAAGTGACAATGAGGGAATAAGCAAATTTGAATGGGATTTTGATGGTGATGGAACCTATGACTACAATTCTACTACCACTGGAAATACAAGTTATACCTATACTGATACTGGCCAGTATAATGCATCCTTAAGGGTGACTGACGGACTGGGCAAAACTTCAATATATACTTTGCCAACTACAAATGTTAATGCAGCTCCTCCAGGATCTCCCATGGTCACAGCAACTACAGACATTGCAAAAGGTGATGTCCCGTTGGTGGTTACCCTTGATGCCAGTGCAACAGATCCCCAGGGTCATTCTTTTACTCTCTGGGAATGGGATTTTGATAGTGATGGAACCTATGACTATAGTAGTTCTCAAAATGCTTCTGTCTCCCATACTTATGATGCTGCAGGCACATACTACCCCAGAGTAAGAGTCACTACTGATGATGACCGAACATGCACCGATGTTGTTGAAGTAAAAGTTGCTAATGTTCTCAGCCTGGCAAGGGATATTGACACCCTTGATATTGCCTTAAACCAGCGTGCAACCATAACCACCATTCTGGGTGGAAAAACAGAGGTGCAGATTGTTATTGAAGATAAAAATATGAATGTGGTTCAAACCCTGGTGGACTGGATTAAACGCCCCGGCGGTACTTATCAGGATACCTGGGATGGTCTGGCTGCTGATTCTAGTATTGTACCAGAGGGAGATTATTATGCAGTATTAAATTATAAAGAAGAGGGACAGGTTAAACGTATTGATCTTCGAGAATCCCGTGATACCAGCCGTTACATACCTTCACGAAGCAATGCTGCCAGATATTTTGCTCCTTTTGATAATGATCCAATGCGGATCACTTTTAACTTGCCCTATAGCTCTGAAGTAACAGCTTTCATAGGTTATAGTTATTCCAACAGCTTTCTTGTTACCTTTATGAATCGGCAGCCTCTTGGCAAAGGAAGCCATACTGTGCTCTGGTATGGAACCAATAATGAGGGTGTATTAATTAAGGCACCACCGGGCAGATATTTTATGTTTGGTGTCTGGGCATACAGACTTGCCAATAATGCCATCTATGTTAAAAGTGGCGCCCATATACAGAGCCTCATAGCTCAACCCTCGGTTTATAACCCCATTGGTCATGAAGAAAATGGGCTGATGGCTAAATCCAGAATCAAGTTTACATTAACAGCAGATGCATCTGTTGAACTCCTTGTCACTGATGCGCAGAGTGGCACCCTTGCTGCAAGTTTAATTTATCCTGATTTAAAAGCAGGGGCAAACACCATTGAATGGGATGGAAGAAATGGTGCTGGTAACCTCCTTGCCCCGGGCAAGTATCGGATAGGAATCCGTGCAATCAGTGCAAACGGTTACCGCTCATTAATAGAGTATACACTCCAACGTATTTATTATTAGAGGATATCATGAAAAAAACATTGATAATCATTATAGTAATGCTGTTCACACCATTATTGGCATATGCGGACCTGTCTCCTGCTAGTTATTATGAAATTGAGATCAGGGAACTTCAGCTCACCATTTCCGGGATGGAAGAGCGTCTGGTCTGTATGCGGGATCAAAACTGTACTGCTGATGAGGCTTTAGCCATTGATGAAACCAACCAGATGCAAATTATAAAATTGTATCTGGAATATAATACCACTCCATCCAAAAGAGCTGCATATTATACGCACAATTCACAGGAGGTGGATGACTATTACAATAAAAATTTAAAAATTCAGACTACATTCAATAAACTCACTGATACCTATGAATTATTAAGTGATGAAATTAATACACTATTGGAGGTTCAGTAATGCATAAAAATATACTCAAATTAATAATTTTAACAATTGCTTTTTTTGTTCTGTCTGCTCCTGCATGGGCCTATAATCAAAATTGGTCAAACAAGGAAGATATTACCTTAAACGTTTCTGGCAACTCTTTAGGGTTGTGTCGCAATAGTAATTGTAAGGGGACTCCTTGTAAGGTCTGTACTACACATTCTCCTGTATATTTAAAAACCGGTCACTTTAACTGGGATGATATAGATATAACCCTTCCAGGCAGTCCTTTTATAAGCCTGTCCCGTTCTTATACATCACATGATCCCATAAACGGATTATTTGGCAATGGCTGGATCAGCAATGTGGAAAGATCTCTTATTAAGACAGTCAAGAGTACAATTGTTAATAATGCTGAAGTGAAGACCACCTATTATATTTTTCGCCATGAGTATGGCAAGCGCTATACATTTAAGGTAGCAGAAGATGGTTCTATTAAGGCACCCAAAGGATTATTTCAGTCAATAAAAGCCAATGATGATGGCAGCTATGTTTTCCTTTATAAAAACGGCAATTCTGAAACCTACAAAGACGGCAATCTTATTTTAAAAGAGGATAAAAACGGTAATAAAATTTATTTTACCTATGATAATCAAGGTTTATTGCAACAGATTTCTGACGATAATAACAGATATCTTAACTTTTATTATGGTGCCAACGGGTATGTGTCTGCAATAACAGATAATGCAAACCGCACCTGGGAATATGAGCATGATACAAATGGCAATCTGATCGCTGTTACCAATCCCCTCCATGGAGTGCGCAGATATGAATACAAGATGTACAGCCCTCCACATGATGCACAAGTCTATTATCATTTAACTAAAATCATAGATGAGACAGGCAGAGTTGTCACCAGTGTGAACTATAATGGAGAAGTGGTAAAAACTTATACCAAAGGCGCTAATACTTATAACTACACCTTTAATTTTGCCAACCGTACTGCCAATAAACAGGACAGCATGGGTTCTAAGTATGGAGTTGCCTGGAATAGTGCAGGATTTATCATCCAGCAAATTAATCCCCTTGGCAAATCAATAACCTATAACCGCAATGATGATCAAATCACCACAGATTTTGCTGATCAGGCAGGTAATCTCTGGTCAAAAACCGTTGATAATCAGGGGCGTGTTCTAACCAGAACATCACCCCTTGGGTTTGTCACTAAATATTTTTATGAGGGAGATAATCCAGGACCTGTTAAGATTAAATCCCCTTTGGGCAATGAGACTCTTTTATCCTATGATGATAATTATAATCTTATAAGCCTTACCAATGCAAAAGGAGCCGTTTATACCTTTGCTTATGATAATAGGGGAAATATCAAATCCATTACTGATGCCCTTGGTAACACAACAGAGATTATATATAATGATCTTTCTTTGCCTGTAATTATTAGTGATCCCCTTGGAAGAACAACTAAGATGTCCTATGATATCTTAGGCCGCATAATATCCACGACTGATGCGGAAGATCGAACTTTTTTATATACATATGATAATTTAGACCGGGTTATCCAGACAATAGACGGTTTAGGCAATAAGGTATCTTATACCTATGATGCCTCTGGCCGTTTGCTAAGTCTGACAGATCCGGCAGGTAATAAAACTTCCTATACTTATGATATTCACGGCAGATTAGTTACTAAAACATTACCTGACAGCAGTGTGATCTCTACTAAATACCGCAAAGATAATCTGGTTGAGAGCATTACCCGTACCGATGGAAAGGTAATCTCATTTACCTATGATGCTACAAAACATCTTTTATCCACCAGTGTGGATGGCAATGATACAATTAGTTATACCTATGGTCCTACTGGAGCACTGATTCAGGCTCAAAACGCCCAGACTGTTGTTAAATTTAACTATGATAGTAACGGCAGATTAATAGAAGAGCTTCAGGATGATATTTCTGTCAAAACTGACTATGATTCTGATAGCAACCGGATAAAACTCACTTACCTTGATCAGATTATAAACTACACCCGCAATAGCATTGGCCAGGCAACAAAAATCAGCAATGCCATTGACAGCTTTAGTTTTAACTATAATGAAAATGGTTTTAAAACTGCAACTCTTTTCCCTAATGGTATAAATGAGCAGCTAAGTTTCAATGCCGCCTATGAGCTGACAGGAATTTCATCGGATAGAGGAACAATTAATTACACCCATGATAAAAGTGGTCGAGTCACTTTAAAAAATATCAATGGTCAAAATATCGCTTACACTTATGATGTTATTGCCAGGCTGACTGGCAGCGGCAATACCAATTATAGTTATGATGCTGCCGGTAATAATCTTCAGAACAGCAGTGTATATAATACTAAAACCAATGAACTTAAATCAAATGCTGATTTTGATTATTCCTATGATAATGCTGGAAATCTGATTTCAAAATCAAACAAAGTTGATGGTAGTTATAAAACTTATACCTGGAACAGCCGCAATCAATTGCTCAGTGTAAAAAGCTATAATTCTCAAAATGAGCTGACACAAGAGTTGAGTTTTACCTATGGACCCCTTGGTCGAAGATTAACTAAAACAGCGGACGGTGTGACCCGTAAATATCTATATGACGGCGTGAATATTATTGCTGTCATGGATAAGGATAATGTTGTATTAAGCACTATTTTGCATGGTGAATCCATAGATACTCCCCTTACCATCACAACAGATAATAATTCTTATTATTATCACCGTGACCATCAAGGCAATATTCTTGCCCTTACCGATTCTTCCAAGGAAGAAGTGGAGAATTATTCATATAATGCTTATGGTGTAACCTCACATACTCAAACAATAACTACCAATAATCCGTACGCATATACCGGCAGGGAATATGATGATGATGACCTATACTATTATCGAGCCCGTTATTATGACCCTTCTACCCAAAGATTCTTGAGTAGGGATCCCATCGGCTTTGCCAGCGGTGATTTTAATTTGTATAGATATGTCCTAAATGATCCGGTGAATCTTGTTGATCCTCACGGTTTGTTGAATTTTTCT
>CAZTEM010000059.1:0-20609 GCA_964612755.1 uncultured Desulfobacterales bacterium
TGGCTGAAAAAGGAATTTGAGTTGGCAATTTTACAGAAAAAAATTTGCATTATCGTCAGAATCCATAATTTCCAGGAACTTCATATTCTATTGTTTCATTACCATCAGTTAGTAATCAGCTTATAAGTTCAGAAGTAAAATGAATTTAAAATCAGATACAATTGTATTAAGGAATATCCGGTAAGTTCGTATATTATTTGTAGAACAACAATGTCATATTGTCTTTTATGGTATAAGATCGGGTAAAGTGAGGCTTGGATATGCTTTTGCAGTGCATCCGTTTCAATCGAAACTTAAACTGCAAAAGCATATCCAAGCCTCACTTCTTCCATTTATTTTTTTATAATAACCAAGCTTACAAAATTTTATGCAGGTATTTTGAGTATATTATATTATACCTGATCATACTTGATTACACCTGTTAATCTCAAAAATAATTTCAATCGAAAATTGCTGTAAAGAGAACGATTAGTATAAAATAGTTAAGGAGTGTCAGGATTTATCTTTGCTTTTAGATCATTATATAAAAATTCACTTATCCCGATGCCTTTATCCTGTTTTGAAAGATTTTCAGAAAGGTACTCATCATACATGGATTTATAGATATCCATGCCAAGCCTGTCTGATTCAAACAATGCTTCCCCTGGAAGAGAATTTCGCATATTCTTTAACATAGTTTTTAAAAATATTGCTTCAAAACCCTGGCAGGCTTCTTTAAGTTCCTTATTTTCCTTTTTCCCTAGCTGGTTTGCAGTATCACCTAAAACTTTAATTTTTGAATTTTGAATATTTTGATTTATTATGCTTATATCCATGTTTATAACATCCCTTTTAAAGAATTAAATTATATCCAGTTCTGCTTGAAGGGCACCAGCCGCTTTTATACTCTGCAAAATACTGATCAGATCCTTGGGAGATGCGCCAATAGAATTCAAACCGTTAACAAGCTCTCCAATGGTTGAACTCCCTTTTAGTTCCATTGTTTTTCCAATACTTTCATTGTCTTTCCCTTTATTTACAATGACTGAAAGGCTGCCATGGGCAATTGCCACGGGAGAAATAGTGACCCCCTGACCTATGACCACTGTACCTGTCTTTTCGTTGATCACAACTCGGGCAATGGTGTCCGGGACAACAGACAAACTTTCTATATCAGCAATAAACTCTGCAACTCCTTTTTTCCACATATTATCAGGGATTTTCAATTTTATGGCACTTGCATCAATTGTTTCAGCAATACCTGAGCCAAGGGATGCATTTATTGTATCTGCAATTCTCCTTGCCGTTGTAAAATCAGACCTGAACAAAGAAAGAAGAAGACTCCTTTTCCCATCAAGTTTAAAAGGTATCTCATTTTCCACAGTTGCCCCATTGGCTATTCTAACCACCTGAAGATGTCCACCTTTATCAGATGCGCTGCCAATAGTCACAGCACCTTGGGCAATTGCATAAATTTTACCATTGATCCCCTTTAATGGAGTCACAAGAAGAGTCCCACCTTTAAGGCTTTTGGCATCGCCCAGGGAAGATGCTGTAACATCTATTCTATCGCCTATCCTTGCAAAAGGTGGAATATCAGCTGTCACCATCACAGCTGCTACATTTTTTACATTGAGCTGGTTCTTATTAATGTGGATATTCAATTTTTCCATCATATTAGCAAGGGATTGTTTTGTAAAAGCAACGCCAGACTTGTCTCCTGTCCCATTAAGCCCTACAACAAGCCCGTATCCTGTCAGCTGATTAATTCTAACACCTTTTATGGAAGCAATATCTTTAATTCTTGCAGCAGAAGATATGGTTATATTGAAAAGAACAATTGCAGCGACAAAAAAGATACACAATAATGATTTAAATATATTCATATTCTTTTCCTTTTTTAGAATGGCCAGAGATTATCAAACAGCCTTACACCCCACCCGGGTCTCTGTTTATCCGAAAGAGCTCCTTCGCCATAATACTCAATTTTCGAATCAGCAAGGGCAGTTGATTTTACATGGTTATCTGAACCAATATCCAGGGACCTCACAACACCGGATACTGTGATAAACTGGATCTCATTATTAGATTTAATAGACCTTCTGCCATATAGCGTTAAATTTCCATTTGGAGCAATTTCTATGACCCTTGCTGCTATTGAAGCTGTAACCTGCCCTGTCCTGTCTGTCCCTGCCTTGCTTTTAAGGCTGCTGTCATATGTGGTTTCGAGCAATTTACCCGGATCAGAAATACCATATCGACCAGCAATTTTAGTCGCCTTACCAAATAATTTGGGTATTCCTAACTTTATTCCACTCTGCCTTGACGTATCTGTATTGACTTTCATACTTGAAGAAGAATTCTCAATTATATCAACCACCACAGTATCACCAACCATACAGGCTTTTGTATCTTCAAAATAGAATCTGGTTCGGTCAGAAAAAAGAGATCCTTCACTGGCACGCAATTCTGCAAATTGAGGTAGTATAGCTGGTTTATCAGACAATCCCGGCGGCACAGCAATCCCCGCACCATGTTGACCTGTTCCCAGTGCACACCCTGCAACACAAAACAAACATAAAATATAAAATAATCTTTGAATTAATTTTATAAAAATATTATTATTTGGAGTATTCATGAATATTTTCTCCTAATTATATACTTCAACCATGGATTTTTCTTTTACAAACCCCCTGACAATTTTACCGGAACTTAAATTCTCTACTCGGATTAAATCATCAATTATTCCATCTTCCTTTGAAATACCAGCTGTAATTATTTTCAGCCCTTTTCTTTTAGCCACAAGTCTAACGGTTTCTCCTTTATGCACCAGAGGCGGTTGTACAAGAAGATTTACTTTAATCAATCCGCCTTTTTTAATCGTGTTTTTAGGGAGCATGCCTTTGACATCTTTAATATTCTTTGCATAATTTTGTCTAAGTTTTGATGTATTAACGCTTTTATAATAAAGGTCCTGAGAATCTATTTTACAATTTTTATTTAAAACAACCCTTGCACAGACAAATTTTTCATACACATCAATCCATCCTGAAAGAGAAAGAATATCAACACTATTATCATCAACCAACACTTCAACCCTTATGGAAAATCTACCTTTGCCTTTAAATTTATTATCTTTATCAAACAAAAGGCTGAGTTTCCCCAAAGGATAAAGTTCCATGCCTCTTACTTTAAAATCACGCAAATCAAATTTATTATTCTCCTGAAACGTCTCCACATATTTTAAAAAATTTTCTTTTATATAGGCTTTATCTATCTTTTGTGCATTTCGCTTAATATAAATTTTATCAGGAGAAATTATAATTGTGCTCTTATCAATCAAATAATTTGAATATATCTTTGAAACCAGACGATCCTTTAAAACAATCTTAATCTTACCAGGCTCCGGAGAATGAATAATTTCTATATTCTCAATTTCGCTCTTTAAAAAAGAAGGCGCTTTAATGGATGCAATATCTCTCAGGTACACATTGTCAACGTTTACTTCGCAGGTTTTTTTAATTATTATATTAAATTCTTCGTCTGCCACAGCTTGCATGCAAAGGACAAAGGAAAAAATAATAAAACTCAAAAAAAGCATGGCAATTTTTTGAATATTTCTATATTTCATAATTTACCTCTTTAGCCCTGTTGCTGTGCTGAGCATTGCATCGGCAGTCTGAATCGATTTAGAATTAGCTTCATAACTTCTCTGCCCTGAAATCATATCTACCATTTCTTCAACAACACTTACATTGGACATCTCCAGGTAATTATTTACAACTGTACCTGCACCTGATTGCCCCGGGGTTAATTCAACCGGAGTACCAGAAGCTTCTGTTGGTCTAAACAGGTTATTACCAACGGCAAACAGACCTCCCGGATTAATAAAGGTATTAACATTAACCTGTTCTGTGGATAAAATTGTTTCATCAGCACCGTGTATTGTAAGGGTTCCATTATCCTGCAGAGTTATGGTTATGGCTTCGGCAGGAATTGCAATTTCAGGCTGAAGCCGATCACCTGAAGGAGTTGTAATATATCCTTCACTATCTAAGGAAAAATTGCCTGCCCTTGTATATAATTCTTCGTCCCCATGTAGGACTTTAAAAAAACCTCTACCCTGAATTGCCATATCCAGTTCATTATCGGTCTGAACATAATCGCCCTGGGTAAATATCTTTTGTATCCCGGCAGGTTTTACTCCCATTCCAACTTGTATACCTGTTGGAATCTGACCGCCGCCCGGTGTTGTCTGACCTGCAATAAGTGTGGTCTGATACATTAAATCTTCAAAATTAGCCTGGGATTTTTTAAAACCTGTAGTGTTTGAATTTGCAAGATTATTTGCAACCACATCTGTTTTCATCTGTTGAGCATTCATTCCTGTTGCTGCTGTCCATAGCGCTCTTATCATTTTACCCTCCCTAGTATTATTGTAATTGTCCTATATCATTAATGGCTTTACCGTCAATTTCATCAAATGTCAGCATCATTTTCTGATAAGTTTCATACATTCTATGGTGATCAATCATGGAAACCATCTCATCAACCACCTGGACATTTGATCCTTCGAGTGCACCTTGTTCAATCAATACATTCAAAGGCTGTATTTCATCCCTTGTGTCACCTTTATAGGTATAATTATTAGCTCCTTCTTTCTCAAGCAGTGTTAAATTATCAAAAGTTATAATATCAAGTTTATCTTTGAGAACCCCATCAACGCGCACCTCTCCTGCCCTGTTAATATCAATATTATCGCCATTTACAACTATTGCACCGCCTTTGCCCAATACAAGATTACCTGTCTTGTCAACAAGCACACCGTTATTATCAAGTGTAAAATTACCATTACGCGTATATCGTATGCCTGCACTTGTATCAATTTTAAAAAAACCCTCATCTTTTAATGCAAGATCAAGTTTATTGTTGGTTTGTTTTACAATACCTTGACTCAGGTCAGTATTCATCCTTGCCCGAAATTGTTTATCAAAACTTAGAACATCTCGTTTAAAACCTGCAGTATCTGCGTTGGCAATATGATTTGAAACCGCTTCAAGTTTTCTTTCTTGTCTTAAACCACCCTGGACAGGTCTTGTCATTTCCAGAATCATTGGATCACCCTTATTTTTTTATTGTTGAATTATTTATAGGAATTTATATAAGCAATATAGGTGCCAGACATTACAAAATCACATAACCATTGAGAATAAAGCTTCTACAATTTAAAAGACTTTTAAATAAATGGGAAAACAAGAAAAAATTGCCTGGCAAAAGGATCCAAGGTCATTTCTTTTTTGAATTCAGAGAATAAACAAAAGAAAGAAGCTCTGCGACTGCTATATAGATTTCAGGTGGGATTGCTTCATCAATGTCAAGTTGCGATAAAATTTCAACAAGGTCAGGATCGTCCTTTACTGGTATCCCATGTTTTTTTGCAAGCTCGATTATCTTGTCTGCCACAACACCGGCACCTTTAGCTTTGACTCTTGGCGCCACATCAGCATCTTCATCATATTTTAATGCTATGGCTTTTTTTATTTTTTTCTGATTTTTCATAAATCAAATTATAATATTCAATACTCTATTCTCGTCTTTAATAAATGATTCAAAGATAGAATCCGGGCTGACCATCTCTTTTGAGGCAAGCTTGCACTCAATATTGTGAACTATATACTCTCTTTTTAAAAATCTTTGTTTTAATTCAGGCACCATTGTCTTAACAAATTCATAAATTTCCTTGTTTGAAAGATTAAATACTCCGGAAATCGCTTTTTTATAAACTGAAAAATCAGCCCTGAGAGGTCCGAGCCTGGACATGTTTAATAAAAATGAAACATTGACAATCCTGTCTTTTTCTTTATTATTATCTTTCTCCTTATTACCTAAATCAATGAGTAGTTGCCCAAAGCTGAACGAGTCATTGACAAAAACCGGAAAAGGTATCAAATATTTCCCGACATCAGCAGATTGAGTATTAAACGCCTGAAAACTTTCAATACCAGATGAAAATTTATTAAATGCTTTCAGACTCTCCATATCTTGATTTTTTGGCGATTGGATATGGTCTAAAACATATCCTTTGATGTCATCTTTGATGATTTGTAAAACTTCGGGTTTCAAACCTGCATCCTTATCCTGAGTTAATAAAACTGATAATTTTTTCTCAAATAAAAGCCCGCTTTTCTCTAAAAGGCGTGGGACAAAATCAATATCTGCCCTGGCAGAATTCAGAGATATTGATTTTAACATCCCTGAGAGCTCTTTGTCCTCGATCTTAGATAAACTTTCAAATGGGTTTGATTGTGAAACAAGCTTGATTAATGATATAAGTTTTTCTGAAATTTTATTATCATTTAGAGACCACAATTTCAAATTCCTGTTTGTTTCTGTTTCTAACAAATTCACCAGAAGTTTTTCCCCTTCTGTCAAGGGAAAAGGAGTTGCGATCATTACTTTCTTGCCGGCAATAAGGATTAAAGCCTTTTTCCCTGAAAAGACCTTCAGGACTTCAGCCTCTACTTTTTGATTTGTTTTTAAGGAAGAAAAAACAGCGTTTTTTGCTATTTCTTTTTTAAGAATAATATCAGAAGGAGAAATATGTATTCCGGAAATCACTCATTTTGCTCCATTGCCTTAAACTTTTTTTTAAGATCAATCACCAGTTTTACCTCACCCTTTGGCATTGAGAGTTTTGAAACGATTGTATCGACGTCTAACCCGTTATTATACATATCAATTATGCTATTTTGCTGATCTAATACATTATCTGACAAATTCGATTCATGTTGGGAAGGCATTTGCAGGACAGGTTGCGAAACCGCTTGTAACTTTAAATTTCTCAAATCTTCTTTAATGGCTTCTGCCCGTGAAATTAATAAATTAATACTGATTATTCTTGAATCAAGGGATTCATTTAATTCACCTATCAATTTTCTTTTTTCCTTAATCTGGCGATCAAAACTATCTGCTGTAAGTTTAGACTCTTTTACAAAAGGTTCAAGCATTTCAATTATATCATCAGCTGCTTTTTCAGCAATTTCCTGTTTAATTTTACCTTGTCTGCCTTTCTGATTTTCCTGGTATTGTCCGTCAAATCTAAGCTTTCCAACACGCTTAATAAAAATAAGAAATAATAGAACAATGAAAAGATCAATGATTAATTGAACAACAAACCAGAACTCAATTGAAAATAATTGAATCATACTATGGTATCAAGCAGCCTCCCTGTTGAGTCAGGATCATTTTTATCTTCCGAGTCTTTTTTCTTCTTTTTTTTCTTCTTTTTAATCTTTTTTTTCTCTCTTTCTTTTTTTGCTTTTATTTTTTCCGATTCTTCTGATTTCTGTACAACAGTTTTTCTTATCTCTTCATTTGCAACCTGTTCAGTGCTGATTTGACCTGGTTCAGGATTAGGTGTAGAGGAGGATTGATTTACATCTCTTACAATCCCTGACTGCTGTATGAGAAGGTTAAAACCTGGCACAGTCGTCATTTATACACCTCTTATTGTGTTTTCTAACCAGCTTTAAAACTTTTAAAGCTGACTTTCTTTATTGACCCTTCAGGTAAGGCTTTGATCAAGGCCTTCTGCACAATCTGCAACAGATCAGGCTCTGTAATCTTATCACCTTTATTAGAATCAAGCGCCTTTTGTACTGAAGAATATACTATATCTCTATAAAAAGGCATATTCTCCTTAATTTCATAATATGCGGAATCATTGGAATAATCAATATTTATATCTACCTGTATATATGAAAGACCCTCGATTGTCTCAGGTGCTAAAATTATAAAATCTTTCATAATCAAAGGCTCAACAATTAAATCATCAGATACAGGCTTTGACATCTTTGCTTGATTGGATTTGGAAGAATTCTCATCTACATTAATTTCAACTGATTCAATCATTGGTTTTTCTACTAGTACAGTTTTTGTAACTATTTGTTGTTGTGGTAAATTTTTATCATCCTTTTTTAAGAAAAAATACCCGGCCAAAGATAAAATACTGACAAACAATAGTATTAATAATATTATAATTAATTTCTTTCCAATTTTGGTTGAGCCTTTTCGTTTTTTCTTCTTTTTAGTCTTTTTACCTGGTTTCTCCGGAGAAGAAGACTCACCAGACTCTTCCAATATTACTTTTGAATCCTCAGCTCCGGGGTCTTCATCTTCAACATCCTCTTTAGTAATCTCCTGGTCATCATTGGTTTCATTACCCGAATCATCGCCAAAATCATCTCCATCTGTATTGGATCCATCAATAGAACCTAAACTGTCTAAATCACCAAGGGCGTCCTCATCCTCATTCTCAGAACTTTTAATCAATTCTTCAATATCATCTTGAGATATCAGGCTATCCTGTTCCCAATCATCATCACCAGCATCATCACCAGGGTCATCTAAAAGGCTATCAATATCAGTCTGCAGTTCTTCCTCTTCTATTTTTTCACCGTCATCCAAATCAACAATAGTCTTGTCTGGTGCAGTATCTTCCATGACATCTTCCTGGTTCTTGTCTTCTTCCATAGCCACCTCTTGTTCTGGTTCGATCTTTGGATCTAAAGATAAATCTTCTCCAGTATCTGGCTTTTCCATGTCGTTTGCCGCAGGTTCGCTTACCTGTTCTTCCTGAGCTAACACTTCTTCTTCTATTGGGACATCTGTTGATTCCTGAGCCATAATTTCCGGCTCAGTACCGGTCTCTTGATATTCGCTAAGAAGTTGATCAAGATTCTCCTGGGACACCAGGCATTCCTCAGCACTTACAGCTTCGGATTCATCGATCATTCCTTCTTCTTTCTCTATTGGTGCTGCTGGTTCTGGTTGTGGTTCCTGAATTGCAGGCTCCACTTGTACTTCTTCCTGAATTACGGGTTCTTCATTAACCTGTTCAGGTACTGCTGTTTCTCCTGATTGATCATCCTGATCAATGGAATCAATAGATACATTGCCTTGCTTTTTACCAACTAATTTATTGATATCATCCTGGGATATCAACTCAAGCTCATAATCCTCTTCCTCTTCCTCATCATCAATATCTAAAGGTTCTGAAGATGAGGTCGGAACCATTGGACCGCTATCCATGAGAGCATCAATATCATTCTGGGACAATTCACCCAATTCATCTTCTGCTGTATCTTCTGAATTATCTACAGAAGACGCTTCTAAAAGCTTATCTATATCATTCTGATCAATTATTTCATCATCCGGGTCTGCCATTTACCACCTTTAACCTGTCAATCAAAATAATCCTGAAGTAAAGTTTTCATTTTAATCAGCACTCCTGCATGGATCTGACATATTCTTGACTCTGTCAATGAAAGGACTTCTCCTATCTCTTTCAGGGTCAACTCATCATAATAATATAGAGATATCACCATTTGCTGCTTTTTTGAAAGTTTTTTTATTGCTTTTATAAAAACTGATTTTATCTCCTCTTTCACATAATGCTCAACCGGATTATCAGTGCTTTTTACTCCTGCCTGAAACCTTTTGGCAGAAACAAAATTATTCTTTTTCATCCTGATAAAATCATCAAGATTGAGCAATGAAGCGCCATGTATCCCTGTAAGCATGTCATGATACTCATTGAGATCAATACCAAGTTCTTCTGCAATCTCAACATCAGTTGCGATATTGCCTTTTTCCATTTCAACTTTTTTAACGGCTTTGGCAATATCCTTAATTTTTTTTCGCATGGACCTTGAATATATATCCATACTTCTCAATTCGTCAAGAATTGCGCCTTTTATACGATATTGTGCATAGGTTTTAAAACTGACATCCTTGGTATTATCAAATTTGTCAACAGCGCCTATCAAACCAAGCGACCCCGCACTGACAAGTTCATCAAAAAGGACACTGTTTGGCACTTTTAAAGCAAACCTTGCAGCAATACGTTTTACTAAATAAGCATGTTCAACGATTGTCTTCTCACGCCAGGTTTTGCCATGCACTTTATACATACTTTTTTTTAAGGCCATCAAATTCCGCGCATTTTTTAAGTATTTGTCACAGTCCCCAATACTTTATTCATAAAAAATTTAATATTGCCATTGGAGGAACTGATAATTTCCGCAGCATCAATTTTAAATGCGATTTTTTCTATATTTTTTGATGCTTCTGCATTTTGTTCCGTTTCTAAAATCAATTTTCGTTTTAGTACAGCTTTCTGCATCTCAGTATCTGTCGGGACATATCCTATATATTCAAGTACAACATTTTTTAAAAATTTATCTATGGCACTGCTTAATGAAGAATAAACCAATTTCGCTTCTTTTTCAGAGTTTACCATGTTTACGATTAATTTAAAATACTTAACTTTATAATCATTGGACAGAACTTTCATTAAAGCATATGCATCTGTTATGGAAGTGGGTTCTTTTGTTGCAATAACAACACATTCATCTGCTGCTGCATTAAAATATAATACATTGGAAGAAATACCCGCACCAGTATCAACAAAAATAATATCACCATAATTCTGCAAAGTTTCAAACTCGCTCAAGAGATTAAGTTTTTCACCCTCGGCAAGCTGGGTTAAATGGGAAAAGCCTGATCCCCCCGGAACTATTTTAATCCCATGATGAGTTGTAACCATGATTTCAGAAAGTTTTTTCTCACCTGATACAACATGACTTATATCATATTTAGACTGAATATTAAAAATGATATCAATATTAGCAAGCCCGACATCTGCATCAATAATCACTACGCGTTTACCTGATTTTTGCAGGGCAACTGCCATATTGCCTACTATATTGGTTTTCCCGACTCCGCCTTTTCCACTTGTAACTGCTACAACTTTTGGAAATTCAACCTTTGCCTGTGACCCCATCAAAGCATTCCTCCCTGTTGAAGCATCAGACTTTACAATATTTCTAAGTCCATCTGCTTGGTCTGTCACCCTGAGCCCCCTGTTCCTTTCCTAATATAACACTTAAAAGCTTTTTTTTATCTGGAATAATCAAGTCTTCAGGCACTTTCTGCCCATTAGTAATCAATGAAACAGGTAATTTAAAGTCACTGACCTGATCCAAAATTTTCCCGCACATCTTTGTCTCATCGATTTTTGTGAAAACATATGTATCTGGTTTAAGAACAGAAAAAGCCTTTGCAGCCTCCCTCATATTAATAAAATCAGTAGTAGCACTCAGAACCAGATGTACAGAAATCTTATAATCCCCATTTATTACAGAACAGAGTTCAGTCATTCTTTTCTTGTCATAATGGCTGTGACCAGCCGTATCAACAAGCACAATATCCATTGCCTTCATTCTATCCAAAGCACATACAAGATCATCTTTACTATAAGCCTGCATGCAATACAATCCCATAATTGATGCATAGGACTTTAATTGTTCAAAGGCACCTATGCGGTAATTATCAATAGAAATAAGTCCAACCTTTTTTTTCTTTCTGAGACTCAAATGAGCAGCAAGTTTTGCTATGGTAGTTGTTTTACCGACACCTGTTGGACCTGCAAAAGCTGCCACATGAGGCACGCCTGAGTTATTATCTCTTCTAAAGTTATTCTTTGCCTCAATTTCTTTCACACATTCTTTTATAACATATTTTTTTAAAGATGTAACCTCAAAGCCTTGTTTTTGATCCCTTTCCAATAAATAACAGGCTTTATTCACTATTGAATAAGCTTTTTTTTCGGAAATACCGGATCGCAGCAGAGATGCGAGCAAACCTACTGAACCAAACTGGTTGCAAATAATATTACTCATTCCATAGCCCATGCCCGCAACTGAAATCATATCTTTGATGGTTACAAGCTCCTCCTTTAAGGATTCAATCTCATTATTTCTGGGTTCAGCCTTTTTCTGCGGTTTCCCGGGTTTTGCCTCGACTTCAATCATGTCTTTTGCATAGGGTTGCCTCAGGCTTTTAGGGACTTTCCTTGTTGAAATAATTAAGGCATCCGGTCCTAATACTGATTTTACCTTTGACATTGCTTCCTGAATATTCCTGGCTTTAAAAACTCTTCTATTCATCTTCTAATTTCACCTTTCCTATTACCTCAAGGTTTATATTTTCTACCACTTCAGCATGGGATATTACAAAAACAGATGGGAATGGAGCTTCGATTAATTTTCTTAAATGACGTCGCAAAGCAGGAGCACACATCATAACAGGCTGACTATCAGAAATCACCATTTGTTCAATTTCTTTATTAATTGCGCTGATAAGCCTTTCAACAAATTTAGGATCCAGAGTAAGAAAAGCGCCTTGATCTGTTTTCTTAATATTTTTTATTAATCTTTCCTCAAGTGTCCTTTCAAGCATAATGACTTTTAACAGCTTATCTTCAGTCAGATATGGTGCAAGCATTCCCCTGGCAATTTTCTGCCTTACATATTCAGTTAACAAATCAGGATTTTTACCCATTGGGGCATAATCGCCAAGGGTTTCCACGATTGTCAAAAGGTCACGGATTGAGACTCTTTCTTTTAAAAGATTTTGAAGCACCTTCTGAACAATACCTAATGAAAGCAGATCCGGTACAAGTTCGTCTACAGCTTTAGGATTTGTCTGGGATAAATTATCAAGTAAATGCTGGACATCTTGTCTGCCAAGAAGATCATGGGCAGAATTTCTTATAACTTCAGTCAAATGAGTTGCAACCACTGTTGAGTTATCAACAACCGTATATCCTGCGAATTTAACTTCTTCTTCCTGTTCAGCCGGAATCCAATAAGCAGGCAGCTTAAAAGCAGGCTCCACAGTTTTAATTCCATCAATTTCCTGGGCTTCGCCCACAGGGTCCATTGCCAGCAGATGGTTCACCATAAGCTCAGCCTGGGCTGTTTCAACTCCTTTTATTAACAATCTATATTGTGCAGGATTTAAATTCAAATTGTCTCTGATATGAATCGGAGGAATTATAATGCCCATTTCAGTGGCAAATTGCCTTCTTATTGCGCGTATCCTTGCAAGTAAAGTTCCATCTTGCTGTTTATCAACCAAAGGGATTAAACCATACCCGACTTCAAGTTCAATTGTTTCCAAAGTTAAAAGATGATCAACTTCCTCAGGCGCTCCTGTTGCCTCCTCTTCTTCTACGGTTAATTCAGACGCTTTGTCTTCTTTCTCTTTTTGACCTCGGACAAGATACCAGGCAACTCCGCCCAGGGTAAGCCCCATGGTCATAAAAGGGATTGAAGGAAGCCCCGGGATAAGCCCCATACAAAACACAATCACAGCACCAACATATACTGGTGTAGATGTCGAAAGAAGATGTTTAAAAAACTCCTGACCCATTTTATTTTCCGACCCGGATCTGGAAACTAAAAGACCTGCTGCTGCAGATACTAAAAGTGCAGGTATCTGAGATACAAGTCCATCTCCAACAGTGAGCAGGGTATAATTTTGAAGTGCTTCTTTCATGGGCATGCCCATTTGAACAACTCCAATAATAAAGCCTCCTGCAATATTGATACATGTAATCACAATACCTGCAATTGCATCTCCACGTACAAATTTACTTGCGCCATCCATTGCACCATGGAATTCTGATTCCTTGGCTATTTCTCTTCTACGCCTGCCTGCTTCATCTTCATCAATCATGCCTGCGTTCAGGTCAGCATCAATTGCCATCTGTTTTCCGGGCATGGCATCAAGGGTGAATCTTGCAGCTACTTCTGCTATTCTGCCTGCACCTTTGGTTATAACCAGAAAATTAATCAATACAAGGATTGCAAAAACAACCAGACCCACAACATAATTGCCTCCTACCACAAAACTGCCAAAGGATTTAATAATGGCTCCTGCAGCAAGGGGACCTTCATTTCCATGAAGCAGAATCAATCTTGTTGACGCAACATTTAAAGAAAGCCGAAACAAGGTTAGAACAAGTAATAAGGATGGGAAAATAGAAAAATCCAGTGGCTTTTCAGTATACATTGTGGTGATAAGCACAACAATTGCTAAAGAGATATTCAATGCAAGAAAAAAATCAAGGATAATGGGATGTAAAGGCAGAATCATTGCCATAAGTATACCTATAAATGCAAAAACAATGATTATATCAGCTGCTTCATTCTGAATTACTTTAACTATTCCCATACTCTGTGTTGCCATGAATACCTCTTTTTTATAAATAATTTTGACGAAAAGTGCCAAAAAAATGCCACAAATTTACTTATTCCTGCCTTTGAGTTTATATACATAGGCAAGCACCTCGGCAATTGCCTGGAAAAATTGTGACGGGACTTGTTCTCCTATATCTACTTCTTTATACAAATTCCGAGCCAACTCTTTGTTTTCTACCAGGGGAATATTATTTTCCTTTGCAATTTTTCTTATGTTCCGGGCAACAGGTCCTGCACCTTTTGCAACAACACCCGGAGCATCCATGACCATTTTGTCATATTTAAGTGCTATTGCAAGGCGTGTAGGATTGGTAACCACGACATCAGCTTCAGGCACATCAGCCATCATACGCTTTTTTGCAGCTTCAATCTGAAGCTGCCTGATCCTGGACTTTATATGCGGATCACCTTCTGTCTGTTTGGCTTCATCTTTCATCTCCTTTTTTGTCATTTTCTGATCATCAAGGAATTTCCATTTTTGATATACATAATCAAGAATTGCTAAAATAAGCATAATAATACAAACTTTTAAAAAAATACTGAACATTATTCTTAAAATAAATATAAAAATCTGGGGAATGGAGCAATCATAAAGAAGTATAATTTGATCCATTTTTGCCATTATCGCCAAATATACAATAACAAACACAATGGTAATTTTTAAAATACTTTTTATAAACTCAACCAAAGCCCTTGACGAAAATTTCTCTTTAAACCCTGCTATGGGATTCAGCTTGGTAAGTTTTGGCTCAATTGCTTTCCAGGAAACAGCAAACCCTACCTGGGCGAAATTTGACCCGAGTCCGAGTGCTATTGCCGCAATCATCACAGGCAGGCAGGCAATAAGAATTTGTTTCATATTGACGCCATAAAGTTTAACTATTTCAAATTTACTTATAGTTGGAATACTGTCAAAGCTTAAATTATCATGCATTACATTTATCAATGAATTATAGGTATATAATCCAAAAAAATACAAAGACATTGCACATGCCAGCAATACAAAAACAGAGGGGATTTCCATACTTTTTGGAACCTGCCCTTCTTCCCGCGCCTTTTCAAGTTTCCTCGACGTCGGCTCTTCAGTTTTCTCTCCTCCGCCTTCTGGATCTTCAGCCATATATTAATCCTCTGCCTCTGCCATTTTATCCCCCGCCTGCATGGTATAAAAACCCCATAAGCAACACTTTTAATCCAACAATATATTCTCGTGAATAAATTATTATGGTCTCAAGCAAAAGACCAAAAAAGAAAAGCCCCACTACTATTTTAAGAGGGAATGCAACAATCATAACATTCATTTGAGGTGAGAATCTTGCAATAAGACCAAATGCAGTGCTTGTTAAAAGAAGAGCTGCAATAATAGGGGCTCCGATTTTAATGCCTGACATAAACATATCAGACCCCAGTGAAAGCATTTTTCCAAGCATTACTTTTTTCAACATAAAAAACCCGATGGGGACAACAGAAAAGCTGTCAATAAGAGAAATAAACATAACATGATGACCATTCATCATTAAAAACACTAATACACAAACCCAATATGCAAGTTGATCCATAATTGAAACATTTGATCCTGTCTGGGGATCAATAATATTGATCATGGCAAATCCCATCTGAAATCCTACTATCTGCCCTGCAAACTGGACCACTGCAAAAAAAAGCCTTATGACAAGTCCCAGGGTAAGCCCGATCATTAATTCCATAACTATTAAACAGCCTGTATCAACAGCATTTACAGGAAACCTTGACACATCAACATCCACAACAGAATAAATAAGTAATGATAAAACCATGGCAAAAGCAGCTTTAGTCAATGTGGGAAAAATTTTTGTGGAAAAAATAGGAAACATAAAAAGAACAATAACCACCCGCATCAACACAAGCAGATAAATTTTAAACCTTTCAGGTTCTATTATATTAAGAATTTCCATTGCCCTGATTTCACCGTTATTTTATATAGATAGGGATATTTTCAATTATTCTGCGGGTAAACGAAATAATTTCATCAAGCATCCAGGGAGATGCAAATAAAAGTCCCATAAAAACTGCAACGATTTTTGGGACAAACATCAGGGTCATTTCCTGAACCTGGGTTACTGCCTGAAAAATTGCAACTGTAAAACCTACGATAAGACCAAGCATAAGCATTGGCATGGATAAAAAAATGGTAAGAATAATTGCCTCTTTTGCAAAAGATACTATGAATTCAGGCGTCATAATTATACCCCGAAACTTTTCAGCAATGATCCGGTCAAGAGATGCCACCCGTCAGCAAGCACAAAAAGCATAATTTTAAATGGTAAGGATATCATAATCGGAGGGAGCATCATCATACCCATGGAAAGCAGAACAGATGCCACAACCATATCAATAACAAGAAAGGGCACATAAAGTACAAAACCTATAATAAAAGCAGTCTTAAGTTCACTTATTACATAGGCAGGGATTAATACAATCAAAGAGACATCATTTCTTGTCTCAGGCTTTTTCATATCAGCACCTTTGACAAACAGGGCTATATCAGCTTCCCTGGTATTTTTAAGTAAAAAATTACGTATGGGTATCTGAGCCTTATCAAATGCTGTTTCGTAACTGATCTTATGCTCAAGATATGGATTAAGAGCAGTCTTGTATATTGTTTTCCCAACCGGTTGAATAATAAAAAATGTCATAAATAGTGCAAGTCCTATTAATACCTGATTTGGGGGACTGTTCTGGGTACCCATTGCCTGCCTTAAAAAATGGAATACCACCACAAGTCTTGTAAAAGGAGTCATGAGTACTAAAATGGCAGGAGCAAGTGTTAATACGGTCAAAAGCGCTATAATTTCAAGTACAACCGCAACTTGTTCCGGAGAATCTGCCTGTTTAACATCAAATCGTATTGAAGGGATAGGAAAACCTATAGCATGGACAATGGAAGGAGAGACAATCATCAATAAAAACAATACAATCAATATTTTTTTAGTTCTCATTTATAACCTGTGTTTCAGTTTTGGTTTTTGTTTTGAATTTCATTAGCCTGCCTGATAAAAAATCTGCAAATTTCATATCTTTTTTTTCAGGTGTTTTGGTAAGCTCAACATCCTTATCGATAATTGCAAGCTTTGAAATACTCTGGGGAGTGACGCCTATTAAAATCTTCTCATTTAAAACATCAAGTAAAAGAAGCTTTTCTTTGGGAGAAATATAATGAACAGCAATAACGGAAATTAAGTCATCGCCTTTTTGCCCCCTTTGTTTTGACAACCGCTTAATAAAATAAAACAGCAATATCAACGCTGCTAATACCACACATAACATAAAAAATATTCTGGCAAAGGCAGCCCATATTTCAGGAGTGCTGATCATGATGCTTCAGTAAGGCTTTTCACTCTATCCATTGGAGTGATAATATCTGTGAGCCTGACACCAAATTTCTCGTTTACAACCACAACTTCACCCCTTGCAATGAGTTTTCTATTTATATAGACCTCAAGTGGCTCTCCTGCAAGCTTATTCAGCTCGACAATAGAACCTTGACCAAGTTGTAAAAGGTTATTCACAAGCATTTTTGTCCTTCCCAATTCCACAGAAAGTTCTAAGGGAATATCAAGAATAAAATCAAGCTGATTTGCACTTTCCTGCTCATCAAGTTCACCTTCTTCAGATTCATTCTTTGCTTCAGGTGTCTCATTATTCTCTGAATTTTCTGACTCTTTTAAATCTTTTTCCTCATCAGCCATAATATCTCTCTTTTCCTATCATTATTTTTTCTTCCACTTTAAATGCCTGAAGTCCACGTTGTACCCCGGCATACCCCTTTAATTTCGGAAGTCCTTCAATAAAACCTATCAAAGGATCACTTGCATCGTTATCCAATTGAAGGACATCGCCCTTTTGCAGATATATTAATTTTTCGCCTGTTATCTCTGCAGATCCAAGCTGTATCTTAAGTTCGATTTCAGAATCAATAATAGTATCACGCAATTCTTTATTCCACGCATTATCCACTTCTTCAGTTTCAGCCTGAATGCCTGAAGACAATTTATGTCTCATGGGTTCTATCATTGCATAGGGATAACATGTTATCAGATTGCCAGCAGACTGCTCAAGTTCAACCTCAAACTTTGTTACTATTACCAAGTCAGTTGGAAGCACAATTGCTGTAAACTGAGGATTCATTTCCGACCTGATAAGCGATGTAGTAACAGGCTCAATAGGGAACCATGCTTTTTCTACATCTTTAAGACAGGCAATAATTGTCTTTTTTATCATGACTTCTTCAATCCTTGTAAATTCACGACCCTCAACCCTGGCTTTTCCCAAGGCATCGCCTCCAAAAAAAGTATCAATCAGATTGTACACAAGCTGACTTTCCAACACTATCAATCCATGCCCTCTTAAAGGTTCCATACGAAAGACATGCAAGCTTGTGGGCACAGGCAAACTTCTTACAAACTCGGAGAACTTCAGGGTATCAAAAGGATTAGAACTCACATCAACAGTGGTTTGAAGCTGTGATGACAGAGTCGCTCTGATTTCCCTTGCAAGTCTTTCATTAATAACATCAAATGTAGGCATCCGAGCCCTTACTACTTTATCCTGATTTGTAAAATCGTAAATATCAATGCCATCTTGTTCCGGGAGCTCTACATCTGTTTCTGTCTCGACCTCACCTGAATCCAATCCATCAAGCAGACTATCAACTTCATCCTGGGATAGTATTTCACTCATAGTATTATCACCGCATTATAAAATGTGTTAAATACAAATTCCTGACTATAATATCAGGAAACAACGAATTTATTTTTCTTATCAATATATATTTAAACTTAATTTTACCTTCCGGGTTCCGCAGTTCCATCCATCTCATTTCTCCTGCAATCTTTCGCACAATATTTCTAATATCGCTCTGCCTTGCTGTTACTATTTTTATTTTGTCATTGGAGACAAGTTCAAGAGTAATATCGATGCTTACTTTGTGCATATAAGAGTCTTTATTAAGTGCTATCCATATAAAAGGCTTTAATGTTAAAATATTCTTATAATCAACTTTCGTAAATTTAATAACATCAGGCTGAGAATCAACGTCAGCATTATCATCTGATTTTAGGAAAAAAATAACAACAATGATTGCAATAGATAATATAATAAATACCATAGCAGCAATAACAATAATCTTTTTTGTTATGAGCTTTTTAGGAAACTTTTTAAATAAGCCTTTTATACCCACAGATGAAATCTCCTAATCACAATATTCGCAGCCTTATTCAATTGATTCATGAATGATTATTTCTTTTTTTTAATAAAATAAAATTTTGATACCGGATATTATGATAATATATCAAAGCAAAGCCTGTGCCAAACTAATTCACATTTTTTTATTATCCATGTATGCAGGGAAAATAGTATAGAATGCAGTATATCTATATCATTATTAAGGAGAGATTAAATTAATTTTAAAAACAATAAATCAATGATTTGTCAAAACCATGCCATGGATTTCAAAGAATTTGTCATAATAATGACATTCATTTATATTAAAGCAGCAATCCAAAACGCAGCCACTTAAATTTTTCAAAAGTTTTTTTGGGAACATGCTTGCCCACCCTGACCATAAAAATATTTTCAGGCTTTAAGCAGATATTGGGTTCATTAGTTGAATATTCAATAAACCCAAATTCAGAATATAAATCAACCAGCATTTTTCTATAGGATTGTTTCTTCATTTTTGAATAAATGAGATCCCATGTCCAGGAATAACCAACAAGATAAATAATTTTTTGTTCTATTTTTGAAAAAGAAAGCAAATCTGCAATCAGGCAGCGTGCAATCTTATAACTTCTGAACTCTCTCATGACCTCAACAGCCTTGAGCTCTAATAGACTCTTTTCGCCCAAACGTGCCCAGCGTTGTGTTGGATCCGGGCAATCCAACACTGAAAGCCCTACAATGGTTTTGTCTTCTGACAATGCAACACTTATATGACCTCCGTGATTTAAAACTTGTTCAAGGGATGCAATATCATTATATATACATCTGTATTCTGACTGCCCGGTGAAACCTGAATCAAGTTTCAAATCTTTTAAGCCATTCAGTGTAAATCCCGATTCAATGCAAACCCTTCCTTTTCCTGTATCAATTATATTGGAAATAGTAATCATTCCTTATTTGTACTGGTCAAAATTTCTTAAAAAAATAACACCTGCCGATAATACCAGCAACAAATAATTATAAACTGTTTTTATTTAAACCGCAACTTGCTTGGAACGCCTGCAGCAATTCTCGGTTAAAAATTATTTTTAAGATTAAAGATTAATCAGTGTAGTGTAATATAATTACAAATATATAGATACAATTTTGTATATTTGATTATTATGGACAAATAAACGGAAGAAGTGAGGCTTGGATATGCTTTTGCAGCTTAGGTTTCGTTTGAAACAGATGCGCTGCAAAAGCATATCCAAGCCTCACTTTACCCGATTTTATACCATAAAAGACAATATGACATTGTTGTTCTATAAATAATATACAAACTTA
>CAZTEM010000060.1:0-20506 GCA_964612755.1 uncultured Desulfobacterales bacterium
AATGTAATACATATATCAGTAAATCCAGCACTGCTCCAGACATTAGACATTACCTTGGAAGAAAAGCCTCCTTTGAGGCAGCTTCAATCGAAAAGGCAGGAGTGTTTGAGTCCTTTAAATTGAAGCCCTTTGATCTCTATCATAAAAAGCACGCATTAACCTTATGAATCCAAATTTTGCTTTCAGCGTGCTGCTGTTTTTCGGTTATATTTTTAAAAAGCAGCTTGTTGACAAGCCGTGTCTCATCGTTTATGTTCCAAAGTATAAGCTATAACAAATAAGGCTTAAGCCATGCAAGCAGCAAAAGCTCTCAGATCTAATCCAAAAAGGCTGCTTGATACGGGTTAACAGATAAGGGAAAGTTATATTTAAAGATCTGTTGAAATGTTGATAAGATAGGGGAGAGATGCCATGAAAATATTTGTTAAAGATATAATGGTTACCGAGTTTGACACGATTTGTTCTGATGAACCCATGGAAAAAGCAATTAAGATGATTTTAAATGGTAAGGTAAGAGAAACAGGAGATAAGACTGCAAGTCTTATGGTGCTTGATAATGTCATGATGTTTGTCGGTATTATCACCATGGCAGATATACTTTATCATTTACGACCTTCTTTTTTAAATCATGGAATAAGCGGTGATCAGGTCCCATGGGCAGATCAATTTGATATAGCAATGAAATCACTTAAAGCAAAACAGGTAAGCCAGCTCATGAGTAGAAATATTGTGGGCGCATCTGTTGATGAACATCTTATGGTTATATTGGATCGCATGGTAAAGAATAAATACCATAGGCTCCCTGTTTTAGAAGGTGGGAAACCCATTGGTATTGTATATATATCAGATATTTATTATTATTTTTTTTCCTAGGGTTCTCATTCCTGTTAATAGTTTAGAAAAAATCAACCTTTAAATCATTTCAAAATCATTTTCAGACTTTCGGCAATTGCCTGGGCATGAGATAGGAGAATTTCTTCTTTATTTGTTTCTCCCATGAGTTGCTCCATGGGTAAAACTTCGATTAATACAGCTGGCATTTGCGCTCCTTGCAATACAATTGCTGGAGCAGAGACAATGAAAAATTTTTTTTTAAATTTTTTTGAAAAGGCAGCAGAAAGGATTTCTGCTGCAGCCTTACTTTGTTTGATATGTTTTAATTGCTCTTTTTCCCAGGCGTAAGAAGGATTGTTTTGAGAAAGTTTTCCCTTTATTGGAGGGCAAAAAATTATAAATGATCCTGGTTCATTTATTTTTTTCATTGCATGTATGCTTATAAAAATATCAGGTTTATGTATGTTTGCAAAAGCTGTCCTTTTTAGAGGAGATAAACTGAGGTCGTTATGCCTTGTCAAAAAGATTTTGTATTTTTCTTTTAATAGTTTAGCTGTAAGTCTTGCAATTTTCAAAGTAACACTTTTTTCAGAGAGGCTGTTATTTACAATAATACCTGAGTCTTCTCCACCATGACCCGGATCAATAACAATTATTTTTTTGTTTATTTTGATTCTATTTTCAGCCTTTAGTGGTATTATAGAAAAAGCTTGATAAAGTAGAATAATTAGGATGATACAACTTGTTGAAATAATTTCTTTATTCAATGATCTTGACACCTGTGCATTTAGCGTTTATTTTAGTACACTTATGAATAAAATATTTATTCAATTTATGGTTGATTATATATTACATTATTTAAATTATTTTTAAATAAAAGTTTTTAATTATTATTAAAGGCTTTTTGAACAGGATGGGAAAATGCAGATCAATGTTGTAGATGAAACTACGGTAAAAAAAGTACTGAAATGTGAAATTCCACAAGAGACTGTGGCCAAAGAACTTGACAGTGCATATAGAGACTTGAAAAACAAGGCAAGCATTAAGGGCTTTCGAAAAGGTAAAATTCCGCGCAAGGTTCTTGAGAATAGATTTTCAAAGGACGTTCATGGAGATATAGTGCCTAAACTTATTCAACAGGCATTTGCAAAAGCTGTTGAAGAACATGATCTAAAGGTCATTGCAAGTCCTAAGATGGATCCCCCGGAGCTTGATCCTGATTCTGCATATTGTTTTGATATGACAGTTGAAGTTCGACCTGAACTTGAAGACCTTGAATATGAAGGTATGGAACTCAATAAAACTTTATATGAAGTTTCAGAAGATGAGATCGAAGCTCAGGTGCATATGATTAGAAAAACCATGGCTTCAAAACAGACTGTTACCGAAGAAAGAGCAGTAAAGGAAGATGACTTTGTTTTAATTGATTATCAGGGTTTTGTTGACGGAGAGCCCTTTGACGCAACTCCTGCAATAGAAAATTTCGTCATGGCAATTGGTACAGATTCAATGCCAAAAGAGTTTTCACAAAAACTTGTTGGTGTGATCCCTGAGCAGGATCTTGAGATTGAGATAGTGTACCCTGATGAAGAATCTGATAAAGAACTTGCAGGTAAAACTATAATGTACAAGCTTAAAGTAAAAGAGATTCAGGAAGAGGTTATGCCTGAAGATGAACACCTTATAAAAGAGCTTGGAAAATATGAAAGTATAGATCAGATAAAAGAGGATATTCGTGCTAATCTGTCCAAGGGTTATGAACAACGAGTGCAACATGAGTTGAGCGAGCAGATTTTTCAAAATCTTCTGGAGAAATATGAATTTGAGATTCCTGAATCATTGGTTGAAGCCGAGCTGGATGGTATAATTGCCGAAGCTGAACAAGCATATATGCAGAATAATATGACTCTTGAAGATACTGGATTGAGCAAGGAGTCATTAAGAAAAGATTATAAAGATGTTGCTGAAAAACAGGCAAGAAGGCATTTACTCCTTGCCAAGTTGATTGAACAGGAAAATCTTGAGATGACTGAGCAGGAACTGGATGCAAGCTTTGAAGAAATGGCAGAAGGTATGAATGCTTCAGTTGATGCAATTAAGAATTATTTTAATATGGATAAAAATCAACTTGAGAACTATAAACACACCCAGCTTGAAAAAAAAGCTGTTGAGCTTATTGTAGCAAAGGGAAAAGTCGTTGAAAAGCCCCCTGAAGAAGATAGTCAGGGTGATAAAGAAAAGACTGACAAGTAATTATTAAATAAAATAAGGAGTCATACATTGCCGTTAATTCCAATGGTTGTTGAACAAACTAATAGAGGTGAGCGTTCTTACGATATATTTTCAAGACTTTTAAAGGACAGGATACTTTTTTTAGGGTCTGCTATTAATAATGAAATTGCAAATTTGATAGTAGCTCAGCTTCTTTTCCTTGAATCTGAAGACCCTGATAAGGATATCAATTTTTATATAAATTCGCCTGGTGGTGAGGTTTCGGCTGGATTGGCAATTTATGATACCATGCAGTATATTAAACCTGATGTTTCCACAGTATGTATCGGACAGGCTGCAAGCATGGGCGCAGTCCTTCTTGCAGCAGGTGCAGCAGGTAAACGTTATTCTTTGTCTAATTCCAGGATAATGGTGCATCAGCCTTTAGGAGGTGCCCAGGGTCAGGCTTCGGATATAGAAATTCAGGCAAATGAAATCTTAAGGATCAAAGCTGCCTTAAATAATATTTTATCAGCGCATACAGGTCAGAAAGTTAAAAAGATTGCAGCTGACACTGACAGGGATTTCTTTATGACAGCAAGTGAAGCTAAGACATATGGATTAATTGATCGAGTGGTTATAGATCGAAAAGAGCTTGAAGCTAATACTGATTCTTCAAAGGAGTAGTATAATGGCCAAAAAGAGTGACAAAGGACCGGATAAATATTTTTGTTCGTTCTGCGGCAAAAATCAAAACGATGTTATGAAATTAATAGCAGGACCCAGTGTATATATCTGCAATGAATGCGTTAAGCTTTGTGGGGAAATAATTGAAGATGAAGTAAAAGAAAAGCTGACAAGTGCAAGCGGATCTGCTGATTTTTTGATACCTGAAGAAATTAAAGAAAAGCTTGATTCCTATGTTATTGAGCAAGACAGAGCAAAAAAAGTGCTTTCTGTAGCTGTATATAACCATTATAAACGACTTAATTCTGTTTTTAAGAATAATAATACCGAGGTTGAGATTGAAAAAAGTAATATTCTTATTATTGGTCCTACAGGATGTGGAAAAACTTTGCTGGCACAAACATTAGCAAGATTTTTAGATGTCCCTTTTGCTCTTGCCGATGCAACCACCCTTACCGAAGCAGGATATGTTGGTGAGGATGTTGAAAACATAATTTTATCGTTGGTACAGAATGCAAATTATGATATTGAAAAAGCTCAAAAAGGAATCATTTATATAGATGAGATAGATAAAATATCCCAGAGAGGTGATAACCCTTCAATCACCCGTGATGTCTCAGGCGAAGGTGTGCAACAGGCATTATTGAAAATAATTGAAGGTACCATTGCAAGTATCCCGCCAAAGGGGGGCAGAAAACATCCCCAGCAGGATTATGTTAAAATTGATACATCAAATATTTTGTTTATATGCGGTGGGACTTTTACGGGTCTTGAAAAAATAGTAGAGAGGCGACTTCATAACAAAAGCATGGGCTTTGGCGCAGCTATCCAGGGCAAGGCAAAGCACAATATTGGTGATCTTCTGGCAAGACTATTACCTGAGGATCTTATCAAATTTGGACTTATACCTGAATTTTTAGGAAGACTCCCGGTGATAACATCTATTGGAGAGCTTAATGAACAATCATTAGTTAAGATTCTAACTGAGCCTAATAATGCGTTGATTAAGCAATATAAGGAGCTTTTTAAATTTGAAGGTGTCAGTCTGCAATTTACTGATGAAGCTTTGTCTGCCATTGCAAAAGAGGCTGTTAAGCGTAAATCGGGAGCCAGGGGTCTAAGAGCTATTCTTGAGGAGGCAATGCTTGAAATAATGTTTGAGCTGCCTTCTAAAGAAAATGTGAAAGAATGTGTTATCGGTGAAGAAGTGATCTTGGATAATGAGAAGCCAATATTGCTTTTTGAACCGACTAAAAAGCAAGCCTAAATTTTAAATTATACAAATTATATGATCAATATTTCAAAGTTTTTCAATCAGGATGGTTCTGAAGCTGAGCAAAAAGAGCTTCCCATGGTCCCTTTAAAAGATGTTGTTTTATTCCCTAATATGACAACATCTTTGTTTATTGGCAGGCAAAAGTCTGTTAATGCACTTTCCAGAGCCATGGGATCTGATAAGATGGTTTTTTTTGCGACTCAGAATATGCCGGATATTAAAAAACCAAAAGAGAAAGATATTCATAAGACTGGTACTGAAGCAAAAATTTTACAGCTCCTGCGCCTGCCTGACGGGTCTATTAAAACTCTTGTTCAGGGCATTGCCCGTGGTCGAATTTCAAGACTTAAAGAAAAAGATAATTATCTTGTTGCAGAAATTATAGGGCTTGATATGCAGGCTATGGATGAGAATACAGCCGAGGCAGCAACACGGACAGTCGCAGAAGCTTTTGAAGAATATGCCGGGATTTCAGGTATTTTTTCCAAAGAGATACTCAATGCCCTTCGCCAGGAATATTCTGACCCTTCAAAATATTCTGATCTATTATCGGCTAAAATGCCTTTTAAAATTGAGGATAAACAAAAACTTCTTGATATTAATGATATTGAAGAAAGATTGTTTTATCTTTTACAGCTTATAAAAAAAGAGATTGATGTCTTTTCCATGTCCCAGAAAATCAAGGGGCGGGTTAAAAGCCAGATGGAGAAATTTCAGAAAAAGCATTATCTCCACGAGCAGATGCGTGCCATTAAAAAAGAAATGGGAGATGATGGCACAAGTCAGGAATTTAAAGAGTTAGAAAAAAGAATTAAAAAAAAGAGGCTGCCTAAAAGTGCTGCTGCTACAATACGTAAAGAATATGATAAACTTAAGATGATGTCTCCCATGTCTTCTGAAGCAACTGTTGTAAGAAATTATATTGACTGGATATTAGATCTTCCCTGGTACAGGAAAAGAAAGGTCAAAAAACAGATTGATGAGGCCGAAGATATTCTTAAGCAGGATCATTACGGACTTTTAAAGCCCAAGGAACGTATTTTGGAATATCTTGCAGTGCAGACCCTTGTAAAGAAAATTAAAGGGCCTATTCTTTGCTTTGTAGGGCCTCCTGGTGTTGGCAAGACTTCTCTTTCAAAATCAGTTGCCAGAGCAACCGGCAGGGCATTTGCCAGGATATCCCTTGGAGGGGTGAGGGATGAGGCGGAAATCAGGGGCCATAGAAGAACTTATATAGGTGCAATGCCCGGAAAAATTATTCAGACTTTAAAAAAAATAGGTTACAATAACCCTGTGTTCTGCCTTGATGAAGTAGATAAGATGAATGCTGATTTTAGGGGGGATCCTTCTTCTGCTTTGCTTGAAGTCCTTGACCCTGAACAGAACAAAAATTTTAATGATCATTATCTTGAGTTGGATTATGATCTTTCTGATATTCTTTTTATTACAACGGCTAATACTTTGCATAATATCCCGGAACCACTCAGGGACAGGATGGAAATCATACAAATTCCAGGATATACTGAGTATGAAAAAGAAAGAATTGCCCATGATTTTTTGATTCCAAAGCAGGTAAAAGAAAATGGGTTGGAACCTTCTGATGTCAGTTTTTCCAAAAATGCGATTATAACAATAATAAAATATTATACCAGGGAAGCAGGGGTCAGAAATCTGGAACGGGAGATTTCTTCTTTATTGAGGAAAATAGCAAAGAAAATAGTTCAGACAAATAAAAGAAAACTTAATAAAATAACTGCCACCTCAGTTCAAAAATATCTGGGGCACCGCCGATTTAGAGATACTGTACTTGAAACAGAAGATAAAATCGGGGTTTTAAACGGACTTGCCTGGACCCAGGCAGGAGGTGTTCTTTTAACCATTGAAGCTGTAACAATGCCGGGTAAGGGCAATGTGGCAGTAACAGGTAAGCTTGGGGACGTTATGAAGGAATCTGCCCAGGCTGCAGTAAGTTATGTAAGATCCAGGAGTAAAGAACTTGGCATTAACAAAAATTTTTATAAAGATACTGATATACATATCCATGTCCCTGAAGGAGCAATACCAAAGGATGGTCCCTCGGCAGGTATTACTATCTGTACTGCTGTTGTGTCGGTTCTGACCGGTAAAAAAATTGATAGAACCATTGCCATGACAGGAGAGATTACTCTAAGGGGCAGGGTGCTGCCTGTGGGCGGTGTAAAAGAAAAGTTTTTGGCAGCCCATGCAAATGGGATTAAAAAAGTTATAATGTCTAAAGAAAATGAAAAAGATATAAAAGATGATGTGCCTGTATCCATAAAGAAACAGCTTGAAATTATTTTTGTTGAAAATATGGATGAAGTTATTCAATGTGTTTTGAGTTAATATTTAATAAATATTGTTCTTTGTAAGTTTTGTATTGACAGAGTCTTATGTATTTGATATAAATTCTCTGTTTTTAAGGGGGCGAATAACTCAGTTGGGAGAGTGCAACCCTTACAAGGTTGAAGTCACAGGTTCAAGCCCTGTTTCGCCCACCACTTAAAATATCAAGTGGTTTTAAATAAGAATTAAAAAGTTTTGCGGGGGTGTAGTTCAGTCGGTTTAGAACGCCTGCCTGTCACGCAGGAGGTCGCGAGTTCGAGTCTCGTCACTCCCGCCACAAAATAAAAAAGGGGATAAGATTTTAAATCTTGTCCCCTTTTTGTTTTATATTATAAGCCTTAAGCAAGCATCTTAAAATCATTCAAAAGATTACGTACAGCATTGCGCCCTGCCATCATTGCGGGCGTGTACCCTCCACCATTGGACCATGCACTTGCAAGGTATAATCCCTTGACAGGCGTACGTGACCCCAAATGTTTTCTGTTTCGGTCATAACCATAGATTGCACCTCCCGGGTTTTTGGTATAACGAATATTTGTAAGCGGGGTGCCTATTTCCATGACTTCTATGGAATCCTTAAGCCCTGGGATCAGCATTTTTTCAACTTGTTCAATCAAAAATTCAGCAAGTTTATTTTTTTTCCTATTATATACGTCCTTATTCCCATTAAAATAATCCTTTTCAAATTTTTTCCAAAAATCATAATCTGCCAACGACATTATTGATATTGTTGATGTTCCCGGTTGTGAGTAACCTTTGAAAAGATTATCATATATAGTAACAGAACAAGTTGAGTCGATATACTTTCCTGAATACAAATGATTTTTATCATATTCAGCATGTTTTTTTATATCAATTTCGATTTCATAATTTTTAACACTAGTGATTTCTTTTTTCAGACCGAGCCAGACAACAAAGCTTGAAAGTGATTTTCTGTGTGTTTTCAGGTTTTTTAAATAATTTTCTGGCAAAATATTGTCTGGCAGCATTTTTTTAAAAATCATTGGAGCGTTTGAGTTGGCAATTACAGCTTTGGCAGGATAGATTTTATCATCTAAATCTTTTACACCTTTTATGAAATAATCATTTTTTTTAAGACTTGATGATTTTGATACTAATATTTGTTTAATTTCCGTATTAAAAATAATTTTACCATTATTGGTATAAATTGCTTTTGCAAGCGCATTGCTCAATTCCTGGGAACGTGTTTTATAATATTGTCCCCCAAGCATAAGGTATTCTCCTGTTGCAATGGCATAAAAAAGAGCATTGGTTTCAGACGGAGCTGTCCCATAATACCCGCAAAAAATTGAAAAAATTTTTTTTACCTCAGGGTTTTTAACATGCATTGACATCCATTGATCAAGGGATATTTTTTCAAGTTTTTTTATTATGGCTTTATTTGAAGAATTATTACCCCAGAGTTCGTCAATAACCTGCTCCATTTGTGAATAAAAATTATATATTCCTGTCTTTTCATCCGGGAATACAGCTGAAATCCTCTTTTTTACTTCTTCAGGATTTTTGGCAGGCAGGACAATATCATAATCAGGGCTGATTATTCTACGCAGTTCAGGAGTATAAGCAAGTTTTAGATCATTCCATACACCAAGATCTGATAAAATTTTTTGGGGTATTGCATTTTCTGCAACCGTAGCATGTAAAGAAACATCAAACTCAAATTTTCCTGATTTTCTTTCAAAGGAGGTGGCATATCCGCCTGGAACAGAGTGCTGCTCAATGAGAGTTACAGGGAACCCGGATTTTATAAGGTATGCAGCAGATACAAGTCCCCCTAAACCAGCTCCAATTACAACAATTGGGAAATTTTTTTTATCTGGTATTTCAGATGCCAGCAGACCTAATTCTGTCCAGTCAATCATGGCAGCTGACCCTGACATAAAGAGTATTTTTAAGAATTTCCGCCTTGATATGCCTTTAAATGTTTTCATTTTGCCTCCTTTTTATTGATCACTACTTAACCTTAATAAAAATTTCCTGGTCTTGAGTATTAAATTCAAAGACAACTTTAGAATAATCAGGCGCACCAAATTTGCCCCTTGCATTATTTGAAAACCCATAGGCTTCCGTGGGAATACCGAATATGGCTGTGTCAAGCTTGCCATTGCTGTTTTCATCATGAAATACTTTGACTGCATATTTTCCAAATTCAAGATTTTTAACAATATATTGAGCTTTTTTGTCCTTAACAGGTATAATTTTTTGCCGAAGATTCTTATCATTGTCATAATTTTGTTTTGAATCTACCAGAGCAATTCTTGCTACTCCCTGGTTGGTTTTAAATCCTGTGATATTAATAATCAAATTTTTGGATTCTGCATTGGATTTTACTTTTCCTTTTACAGGTGCTTGTGTTGCAAAAATTGTAAGAGGGCATAAAATAATTAAAAAAATAATTAAAAAATGTTTCATTGTTTTCTCCTTTAAGTTTTTTTTGTGACCTGTCCCCATAATATGGGTTTCCCCATGAAGCGCAATCTTGTTTAGACAGATGGTAAAAAAAATATGATGAATGGTTTATGTATCAGATAGACCGGGTTGTCAGTTTTATTGTTCTCAACTATAATACTTCTAAACCAATCAATCATATGTATGGAGCGCAGAATGAAACCTCGGGACAATAAAATTTTAAAACAGAATTCAATAGGTAAAGATATGGGCCTAACTTTTGTATTTAATACATTGGTTGCATTGATTCTCTATTTCTGGATGTTTGAAACTCATTTTTTTATTGATGTCTGGATTGTAAGTCAGTGTATTGGTCTCTTAATATGTCTTTTTATTGTTCTGACCCTTGCTTATGCTCAAATAACTACAAGAATGCAGCTTTTTTTAAAAATAACCATAGGATTGATTGCAGGAGCTGTCTCAGGTGCTTTTACAGGGGTGATTTTTTTATATTTTAAATATGATAAGCCTTTTTTTGCATATTTTCAAAATTCTTTCAGTGAAAATTTTTTACTTGGTGTTTTCTTTGCTATTCCCATAACATATTTTCTTTTATCCTTAACCAAATTTAAGGATTATGAAAATCAATTGCAGACAGAAAAGATAAAAACACTTACGCTTGAAAAACAAGCTGTTGTGGAAGCACTTAAAAGTCTTCAGGCGCAAATAGAGCCGCATTTTCTTTTTAACACGCTCTCGAATTTAAAGTCTTTACTTGACGAAGATGTGGACAAGGGGAAATTAATGTTAGATGAGCTGAATGGGTTTTTAAAAATATCACTTTATCGGACAAGACAGGAAACAATCAGCCTGTCTCAGGAACTTGAACTTGTACGCCATTACCTGAATATTTATAAAATTAGAATGGGGGAAAGACTATCCTATGAAATTATTGCAGATAAAGAAGTAAAAAAAATGTCATTATCACCCTTAATCATACAACCCCTGGTTGAAAATTCTATCAAATATGGATTGGAACCAAAAATTGAGGGAGGAACAATTAAAATCCATTGTTCCATTAAAAATAAGTTTTTGATCATTAAAATTTTAGATACTGGATGCGGACTTGATACAAACCATGAAATTGGTATAGGTATTAATAATGTGAGTCAAAGGCTGAATAATTTATATGGTGCTGAATCTTGTCTGACTATCAAAGAGAATGAGCCTTGTGGTACAAAAGCTGTTATTAAGGTCCCAATATGAAAAATCCAAGAGCAATCATAGCAGATGACGAGAAAAATTTGCTGACGAGTTTGAAAAAAGCATTAAATAAATTATGGCCGGATTTATTGATATGTGGTCAAGCATCCAATGGAAAACAAGCTGTTGATCTGATAGCAAAAATGAGACCTGATGTGGTATTCTTAGACATCAAAATGCCAGGCATGTCAGGTATTGAGGTCGCAAAAAAAATACAGGGAACTTGTTTTATTGTTTTTGTCACAGCTTTTGATAATTATGCACTGGAAGCCTTTGAAAATGAAGCTTTGGATTATATTGTAAAACCCTTTGAGGAAAAAAGGCTTATAAAAACCATAAACCGCTTAAAAAAGAAAATTTTATTAAATGATGATTCTCCCAAGGTGAGAGAAAAAATTGAAAACATATTTAATAGGCTTAATAAAGACATAAAACCTTCCTTTCTTCAATTAATCAAAGTAAAAACCGGAATAGAAATAAGATTTATTCCGGTCTCAGAGGTTCTTTTTTTCATGGCAGAAGATAAATACACAACCGTTAAAACACAGGAAAAAGAATTTTTAATTAAAAAAACAATAAAGGAACTTGAAATAGAGCTTAACCCCGAGCAATTCTGGAGAGTACACAGATCATCAATAATAAATATTGATAAAATAAAAAAAATTACCCGCTCATTTTCAAACCAGTTGATTATTGTATTTGAGGATACAGATAGGGTAGTGAAAATCAGCAGAGCATATGCTCATCTCTTTAAGCAGATGTAAATAGTCCTTATAAAAGTTCTTTTAAGATCGCATCTCCCATTTCTTGAGTCCCTACACCTGATTTGTCATTGGTTAAATCTTTTGTGTATATTCCTTTTTTGAAAACTTTTGATATTGCATTTTCAATGTCATCAGAAGCTTTGGTAAGGTTAAAACTATATTTAAGCATCATGGCTGCAGAAAGAATCTGGGCAATTGGATTGGCAATTCCTTTGCCTGCAATATCAGGAGCTGATCCGCCTGCAGGTTCATATAGTCCGAATTTTTGTTCGTTAAGGCTTGCCGATGCAAGAAGTCCCATGGAGCCTGTTATCATTGCGCATTCATCAGATATTATGTCACCAAACATATTGCCGCAGAGAAGAACATCAAATTGCCGGGGGTCTCTGATAAGCTGCATTGTGGTATTGTCTACATACATATGGTTTAGTTTAACATCAGGGTAATTTTTTCCTATGCTTGTAACCACTTCTCTCCATAGTACCATGGAGTTTAAAACATTGGCTTTATCCACGCTGGTAACTATATTATTTCTTTTTCTGGCAGCTTCAAAGGCTAATTTTGCAATGCGTTCTATCTCCATACGTGAGTAGATCATGGTATCAAATGCTTTTTCATCCTGACCTTGCCCTTTTCTTCCTTTAGGCTCTCCAAAATATATTCCGCCTGTGAGTTCTCTTACACATAAAATATCAAATCCGGTCTTAACTATTTCGGGTTTGAGTGGGGAAGCAGAGCTTAGTTCTTTAAATACTTTAGCAGGTCTTAAGTTACAATAAAGATTAAAATGCTTTCTTAAAGGAAGAAGGGCTCCTCTTTCCGGCTGCTGATCTGGAGGCAGGTTATCCCATTTTGGACCGCCCACTGATCCAAAAAGAATGGCATCGCTTTTTTCACAAAGTTTTAATGTTTCAGCTGGCAGAGCTGTTCCATGATTATCTATGGCAACACCGCCAACATCTCTATATTCAAAATCAAAATTAATATCATATTTTTTTTCAATTGTTTTAAGAATTTTTACGGCTTCGTTCATTACTTCTGGTCCTATGCCATCTCCGGGAAGCAAGGCAATTTTTTTTTTCAAAATAATCTCCTGAATTAAAATAGTTGTTAAAAAGAAAACATCATAATATAATATAATTAATTAAGCAAAGTTAAAATAAATTTAATTATAATAAATTTTATCAGGATTTTCAATGATTAATAAAGGATATATTCACATATATACAGGGTCGGGAAAAGGAAAGACGACTGCTGCCTTAGGCTTAGCCATGAGAGCTGCAGGTCATGGCATGAAAACGTATATAGGTCAATTTATGAAGGGCAGCCACTATGGCGAACTCGATTTTTTAAAAAATATTAGAGAAATTGATGTTGAGCAGTTTGGCAGTGAAAAATGTATAACTAGGCAGGATGTTGATGAAAAGCATAAACAGCTTGCGCAACAAGGGCTCAATAGAATAAAAGAAATTTTATCAGACAAAAAATATCAAATTGTGATTTTAGATGAAATTTGCGTAACAATATGGTTTGGTCTTGTCGCAGAGCAGGAAGTCCTAGAAATAATAGATGCAAAACCCTTAGGGGTTGAAATGGTATTAACAGGTAGAAATGCCTCAGCAACATTGATCGAACGCGCTGATCTAGTTACAGAAATGCAGGAAATTATGCATTACTATTCAAAAGGTATTCAGGCAAGAGATGGAATTGAAAGATAAAAAGGGGGATAGCTATAAATAACCTCCCCCTTGTATAATTGACTTATTCCATATTATATATTGATATCGCTTACGTATTAATGATCAGGCTTTTGTTACATTTTTTGCTGAAAGGCCTTTATCATTTTCTTCCACTTCGAAATTGACTTTTTCTCCCTCTTCAAGTGTTTTAAAACCAGGTGATTCAATTGCAGAGTAATGTACAAAGACATCTTCTCCTTCTTCCTGCTCGATAAACCCAAAACCTTTTTTTGCGTTAAACCATTTTACAGTTCCTTGTACCGCCACAACTCCTCCTTCATTACTATTAAAAATGAAATAAAAACCCTGTAAAACACTTTTATACAGAGTATAAGCTAGTTAATTAATAGCCTATAAATCCTTATATTAAGGATTTTCTAAAATTGCAAGAAAAAAATGGGGTTATATAAAAATATAACCCCATTAAAATTCTACAAAGTTAAAAAAATAACTCTATTTTTTGTAAACTTTATCAATATTAGTATTTTCTTCCGCTATATTCTGCATATGTCATAGCAACAAGTCTGTAAACAAAGTGCGCCATTTTTGAAAACGGTAGAAATAAAAATAAATTAAAGATTGCAATAAGGTGTATATAGTAACAAAAATAAGCACCTGGTGCAGAGCCTGCAAGTCTTGCAAGCTCAGCACAAAGTCCTGATACAGCTAAAGTAAATATTAACCAGAGGATATACCAGTCTTTGTAAAACGTTGGCTGTGTATCTTTTTTTGCAAGTCTGTTTTTAATCATCAGGCTTACTCCGATTATTAAAGCAACAGCACTGATGTTTGCAAGCCATTTTACAGGATTTAGCTGTGAATATGGTCCAGGACTGTTAATAATATAAAGGGCAATAAAGAAAATTGATGTTACAACAAACAGACCGATAAAGGAAAATAGAACCATCATGTGAGGAGTGGCTCTATCTTTATTTGCTTCACATTCGTTAAATTTATTATGTTTAAGTACAGGTACTAAAACTTTAACTAATGCTGAAAGAAAACCTGCAGGCTCTATTTTTTTAATTTGTGTTTTCCCCTCAAGCATTGCATTCTCATGCATGTTTGCAATGAAGTCTTTTAGCCCGAGTGCAAATACTATAGTAACAAATATAGCAGTGGGTACAAAGGTTAAATCAACAAACCAGGTTGAGAAAAAATTAGCATGAGCAATGACATTTGCTTCATGGGCATGGGCCCAATGGAAACGACCACCAAGTATATCTCCAAAAACAGAATGGAAAATATGACTCATTGTTTCACCGCCATTCATGGTTATGATTGCCAGAATCGCAAACCATACAGCAGGTATACCAATGAGAAAAGGCAGTGCTTTAGGGTTGTTTACAGCGTTTGCAAGAAACTTTGGTCTTGCGTATTCAGTTATTGCAGCAGCTCGTACAGCAGAAAGAACATCACCTGGTTTTGCATCTCTCGGGCAAAGATCAGAACAATCTCCACACTCATGGCAAAGCCAGATATCACCGCTTGTAATCAGTTTATCTTTAAGTCCCCAGGAAGCAGCTATCATTTCTTTTCTTGGAAACGGACTGTCTTCCGGCGCTATGGGGCACGCAATAGTACAAGTTGCACATTGAAAACATTTATTTAGAGATTCTCCACCCAGTTCTCTTACCTGCTTTATAAAGTCAAGATCAGGTTGGGCAAGATATTGTTCAGCCATATTATGATACCTCCTATATCTTTTAATATATAGTTAAATTTAGAAGCCTTTAAACGGATTTGGACCCATTTCTTCAATTTCTTCAGCAAAGCTGTTTAGAATTTCAGGCAGCTTATCATATTCATCAATGGCTATCTCTTCATATTTAACACGCTCTGTTTCCAAAGCAAGACTTGAAAGGGCGTCACTGATTTTTGAAACTCTTACTTCTGCAAGTTCGCTTCCTTTGACAAAATGGCATTGGTAATTATCCCCTTTTTTACAACCTATGAGGATAGCACCGTCCATACCTGCTGCAAGAGCATCTTTTATCCATATGGAGTTAACTGAACCAAGACATCTTACAGGAATGAATCTGTATATGGGTGAATAATCAATTTTGTTCATACCTGCCATATCAAGAGCAGGATAGGCATCATTTTCACATATAAGAGCTAATATCCTTAGAGGTGGCTCATCATAGTCATCTTCTGATGGTATCTCAAGTCCTTTGATTTGTGCGCCAATGGATTCAATACTATAATCTGCAAAGCTTATGATTCTTTCAGGACATGCCCCCATACAGGTTCCACATCTACGGCATCTTGTAGGATTAACCATTGGTGTGCCTTTTTCATCATCATCCAATGCGCCAAAAGGACATTCCACAGTACATCTCTTGCATTGTGTACATCTCTGGAAAAAGAAATCAGGGAATGTCATATCTCCGGATCTTGGATGAACAGCAACACCCTTATTAGCAGATTCAATACATTGAATAGCTTTAAGAGCAGCACCTGTAGCATCTTCTATTGATTCTTCAACAGTCATGCTCCTTCTGATGGCACCAGCTGCATAAATACCGGTTCTTTGAGTTTCATAGGGAAAACAGATATAATTAGAATCAGCATATTGAGCAAAGATATCGTTATCACGGAAGCCCGGTCCCTGTCTGTATGCCAGATTGACAACAGGATCATCTGCGGTTACAGGTGTCATACCTGCTGCAATAACTACCATATCAGCCTGAAGGCTTAAGTTGTCGCCAAGCAGTGTTTTTGTTGCCTTAACAACAAGCCCGCCGTTTCCTTCACTTACCTGTGTAACAGAACCCTTTGTAAGGAAAATCCCATCGTTTTGCTGCAGGCTTTTGTAATAATATTCCTGAAGTCCAGGAGTTCTCATGTGTTGATAAACAACATATGCTTTACCATCTTCATAATCATCTCTTACGTATTGTGCCTGTTTTAAAGCAACCTGGCTTGTAACAGAGCCACAATATTCAAAATCAGAATCATCTTCATCCTTGCCTGGAGATTGGATAAAAACAACTGATTTTGCTTCTTTTCCATCTGAAGGGCGTACAATTTTTCCTTTTGCTGCAATTTGTTCAAATTCTGCATTTGTCACAACATCAGGAAGTTCAACATTGAGATGAGCAAATTCATCTCCTTTAATTTCAGATGGCCGCCATCCTGCAGCCAGGATAACTGCTCCAAATTTTACACCATTGGGGTCAAAGGTTAAGATATCTTCTTTCCCTTTATTATATTCAAGATATTTTGCATGCTGAGCTTCAGCATCAAGGTCTTTACCATTTTCATCTACCAGCATTTCTTCTGGAAGGGGAAAGGGAACGTCAAATGGTATGTTCTCACCCGGTTTTTTCAATGTTACAGTAAAGTCTCCGGGCTGTCCTGCAATACGGGCAACTTCGGTTCCGGTTTTAACTTCAATATTAGAAAAACTTTCAATTTCCTTGATTAGTTTTTCAGTCACAGGTGGGATAAGATTCTCAAAAGGTTCGACAACCGGCATCTGGTTACGCATTGTTGCAACATATCCGCCCAGAGTATCCTGTTTTTCAACGATGGTCACATCATATCCTGCTTTTGCAGCATCAAGTGCAGCAGACATTCCTGTTACACCGCCTCCAAGAACCAGAATTTTTTTAGAGAAAGATTCCAATTGATAAGGCTCGACCGGTTTAACTTTTTCAAGTCTTTTCATACCCATTTGAAGATAATCATTAGCCTTCATCTGGATTGGATCAAAATGTTCTTCATCATCTTTTTGTTCTTCGGTCAAGGCTGGGTATTTATCTCTTGGATGAGGCCATACCACACCTTCTCTTAAATTAACTCTTTCCACGACACAATTATCAAACCTGAAAATATCAAAATTAACGCGTCTGGAGCATGCGGCGATAACAACACCTTCAAGGCTTTTTTCTTCTATTGTTTTTCTTAATAATTCAACACCTTCTTTATTGCAAAGGCAGGGATGGGTATGAAAATTATACCCTTCTTCATCTGGTATCTCTTCAAGTTCCTCCATATCAAGGACTTCACCGATTCCGCAACCTGTGCAAGCAAATACTTCTATTTTATTCATAGCTTTTTACCCCCTTCTCAGAGTCTGAATGGCTTTGAGAGCCATACCGGTTGCATTTTGATTTGATGTCACAACATCTGCCGGTTTATTGGCACAACCTGTTGCAAATTGTCCACCCTTTTCAAAATCATTTATCATAAAACCGTCAGGGCTGGTTTGCAGATCAGATGCTATATTATCTACAGCAGCAGTGGGCTGCATTCCTGTGGCAAGAACTAACATATCAACAGTTTGTTTTATCTTTTCTCCGGCAAGGGTATCTTCTGCACCAAGCTCAATGTTGCCGCCTGAAACTTCAGCGACTTCAGCAACTTTGCCTTTGACAAAAAAGACATTTTCGTCTTCTTTTAAGTTTTTGTAGAATTTTTCATATTTAAGACCCGGAGTTCTGAGGTCAATGTAATAAATATAGATTTTAGCCTCAGGGTATTGAGCTCTTATATAAGTTGCATGTTTTAAAGATGCCATGCAGCAGATATATGAACAATAAGGGAGATGGTTTTCATCTCTTGATCCTGCACATTGTGCAAAGGCTATAGTTTCAATTTCTTTACCATCAGAAGGTCTTACAATTTTTCCCCGGGTGGGACCATTGCTTGAAGCAAGTCTTTCAAGCATCATATTGGTAATTATATTTTTATATTTACCAAATCCAAGGTTGTCAATTTTATTTGCGTCATATGGTTTCCAACCAGTTGCCCATACAATGGAACCAACTTTAAGGTCAAAAACTTTTGTTTCCATATCAAAATCCACTGCATCATATTTACATGCAGCTTTGATTTTGTCCTTATCACCGGCGCTGACAGAAGGGTCTATCACATAGCGCTGGGGAAATGCCATGTTTGATGGCATATATGCAGCTTTTCTTTTGTCCATGTCAAAATTGAAGCTGTTTGGAATTTTTGTTTCGCACACATCTTCGCAGTCGCCGCAACAAGTGCAGTTTTCATTAACAAATCTTGGATGTGTCTTTACCTTAACGGTGTAATCACCGGCAGAGCCTTCAACACTGTCAATTTCTGACATGGTGTAAACTTTAATTTTTGGATTGTCTTTAATTCTTCTGTAATTGATCTCAAGGCCACAAGTAGGCGGGCAAAGTTTGGGGAAATAGTGTTTAAGTTGAGATACTCTTCCTCCAAGAGATGCTTCCTTTTCTATCAGGAAGACCTCATACCCTACTTCAGCAGCTTCTAAAGCTGTGGTAAGGCCGCTGATACCGCCACCAGCTACCATAATACTACCGCTTACAGGGGCTGAATTATCTGTTGTCATGCTGTCCCTCCGTGCATTTGAATTATGTTGTTTGTTTTAAACAGAACCCTCTCTCCTGTTTTGTAAGTTTAGAAAAAATTATAAATTTACAAAAAAGGAGACAGGAAACTAAAAAAAGTTATAGAAACTGTTTAAAATCTGAAAAACCTCCAGGCCAAAAAACGAACCTGGAGGTTAATATTCAGAAATTTACCCTATAATTATTTAGACATAATTATGTATTATCTTAGATAATAATCTAGTCGGAAATAATTTTAACATAAGGTACTTTTTTCAAACTCCACTCATTTGTTTCTTTGTTATATGTTGAGTTAACAAAGCAGAACCATTCGTCATCATTCTGACCCATGAAATCACCTCTGTAATAGAAACCAGGGAATCTTGATTCTTCACGGAACTGGATGTGACGTGTATGAGCCTGAACTGTATAGAGACGATGGTTAATTTCCCATGCTCTTAGAAGTTCATGAAGGTCACCAGCAGCAATGTTTTCGAGATCTTCACGGAACATTTCAAACATATCCATGAGGATTTCAAGAGATTTACCAGAAGTCATGTAGTAAGTAGCTGTTCCACCACCATACTCATTGGTCATCTTCATAAGACGCATTGCCATACCAGCAGGTTTGCAATATTTTGGATTAACTGTTTCATCTGTAGTATAATCACAATTGTCAAGATAGGTTCTTACTGGTTTGTATACAAGATCAACAAGTTCTTCATCTGATTCTTTGAAACTTGTAGCATCTGGGTTGTCTCTTAAGTATTTGACCATTGCTTTTGCAACGATACGTCCTTCAGCATGGGAACCTGAAGAAAATTTATGACCAGAACATCCAACACCGTCACCAGCTGTAAAAAGACCTTTAACAGTAGTCATCCTGTTATAGCCCCATTTGTAATCAGCTGGAACCCAGTCTTCGTCTGGACCTGAACACCAGATACCGCAGCATCCAGAGTGAGAACCAAGAAGGTAAGGTTCAGTAGGCATAATTTCAGAATCTTTTTTCTCAGGTTCTGTATTGGTTGCACACCAGAGACCTGCTTGACCACATGTCATATCAAGGAAATCTTCCCAAGCTTCTGATTCAAGATGCTTGAGCTCTTTTTTACTCATTGTCTCGCCAAGTTTTGCAAGAGCATCAGTAGTTTTCATTATGATTGGACCGCGACCTTCTTTGTATTCTTTCATCATTAGATGATTTCGAAGACAAGTAGGAGTTACAGCAGCAGTTCCATAAGGAGCATATTTTTCAAGCTCTGCTTTTGCTTCGTCAGAAGCAGCATAGTTTTCACCAAGACCATTAACTGTAATAGCTTTGAAAAGTAGGAACCATGCACCAACAGGACCATAACCATCTTTAAAACGAGCTGGGGTGAAACGGTTTTCCATCATGGAAAGTTCTGCACCTGCTCTAAGAGCCATTGTATAAGTGGAACCTGCATTCCATACTGGATACCATGCACGACCTTTACCTTCACCAACTGAACGTGGCTGGTAAATATTAACTGCACCACCACAAGCTACCATTATAACTTTTGCCTTGATGATGTAAACTTTGTTTTCTCTTACTGAGAAACCAACTGCGCCGGCAATTTTTGTAGGATCGTCTTTGTCATTAAG
>CAZTEM010000061.1:0-20506 GCA_964612755.1 uncultured Desulfobacterales bacterium
CATTCTCCGCCACAGGCGCAACACTCGATACGGGTGGCTGGTTAGACCTTACCCGACAGGGACTTGCACCCTGCAAGATGCGTCAAGCTTTGCTTGGCGCTCTAATGACTCTGTAAAAGAAGTAAGTTTTGGAAATTATCATATTGTCTTTCAGGGTATCAGATCGGGTAAAGTGAGGCGTGGATATGCTTTTGCAGTGCATCTGTTTCAAGCGAAACCTAAACTGCAAAAGCATATCCACGCCTCACTTCTTCCATTTCCCCCTATTTCTTTCCTGTCAAAATTAACAAATTGGTAAAACATGCAATTATATTATATAAACATATATTATGAAAAAAACCGCCCTTGAAAAAAGAATAAAAAGAAGAATAATTGCTAAAAACCATACATTTTTTGCATCTTGTGCACCCGGATTGAAAAACCTTTTAATTCAGGAAATTGCTAATTTAAACTTAGAATCAAAAAAAATAATTACAAAAGCAGGCGGGGTTGAATTTTCTGGAAAACTCCACGATTGTTACCTTGCAAACCTTAACTTGCGCATACCAATAAGGATTCTTATGCGTATTAATAAATTCAAAGCTGATAATTTTTCTGCTCTTGAAAAACAAATCGAAAAAATTGACTTTGAGCTCTTTCTTAGAACCGGGGCAGACTTAAATTTTCATGTCTCTACCACAAAATCAAAGCTCTACCACACCAAAGCCATAGCCCAAAGGGTTGAAAAAATAATTATCAGCAAACTCTTAAATTGTGAAAAACCCATGGGTCAAAAACAATCTGATTTTACCCATGACATATTTATCAGATCTGAAAATAATAATTTTGATATATCTTTAGACACCAGTGGAGATCTCTTATATAAAAGAGGCATTAAAAAAGATTCAATCCACGCGCCACTCCGTGAAAACCTTGCCTTTGCCGCTCTTGTATTTGCAGGGTATTCACGAAACGATGTAATTATTGATCCCATGTGCGGGTCAGGAACTTTTTCCCTTGAAGCTTCCATGGTAAAACAAAATATTCCTCCGGGTTTTGCAAGAGCTTTTGCTTTTCAATCCTTTCAATGTTTCAGAGAACAAAAATGGAACTATATCAAAAACCAGGCTCAGAACAAATTTAACATGGACATTCAAAATGATATATTTGCATCTGATATCGATAAAAAAGCTATTGATGCCATTAAACAAAATATAAAAAAATTCAATTTCAATAAAAATATCAATATTGTGCAAAAGGATTTTTTTGATATCTATCCTGATAAACTGACAAAACAAAAAGGTGTGATTGTGTTAAACCCTCCCTATGGGAAAAGAATTGGTAACAGGTCTGAAATATCGTATTTTTATAATGAAATAGGAAAAAAACTCATTAAGGATTTTAAAGGGTGGAGACTTGGTATAGTTATGCCTGAAAAGCGTCTTTTAAAAAATTATAAATTCCAAAAAACCATGATAAGATCTTTTTATCATGGTGGTTTAGACATCTTTCTTTTAACTGCAATAATTTAATATAGGGATCATTTCAAACCATTTGTAAAAGCTTTTCAACCTTTTGCATGTTTTCAGAAAATTCAATAATGATTTCAGGCATTTCATCACTGCCTATTCCAAGTTCTTCCATTGCTTCCTGATGGAATCTGTACGCAAGTCCATCTGCTCCCACACCTATTCCAAGCATCATGCAGATACAATCGGCAAAATATACAACTGCTATATCTTGATCCTGGCACATATCTTCGCTTTGAATATGATGATTACGTATAATATTTATCATTTTAGGGCTGAATTTCCATATTTTTGCAATCATTCCTCCGAGCTCAGCATGATCTGCCCCGATAATTTTTTTTTCTGCTTCGATAAAACTTAAATTGTGATTTAGCACAAGCTCATTTATCTCGTCAAAACTATCTAAAACAAACCTGTCAAGTATTGTTTTACCGATATCCTTTAATAAAGAAGCTGTAAATATGGTATTTTTATTCTTCATCGACAATCTACTTGCTATCTGCTTTGCAATCAGGGCTGATGAGACTGAATATTTCCACATTGCCCCTTCTCTAAATCCATAGCCATCAAACCTGCCAGATAAGACACTCGCACCCGACTTCATAAGAACGAGTTCCACAATTTGATCAATACCAAGTAAGGAAACAGCATCTTCAACTGATTCAGCAGGCTCCTTAAGTCCAAAATAAGCAGAATTAGAAATTTTAATCAAATCAGCTGTTGCGCCCGGGTCATATTTGATTACCTTGGCAATATCCTGCATGGAAGAATCAGGTCTGTCAATAATTTCAATGATTTGATGTACAATCGCCGGAATTGGCTTTAATTTCTTGATTTCCTTTAACAGATCCTGCATTGCAATCATAATTTAACCTGTCCTGACCTTAAACTATATATATTAATTTTTTACTTTTTGTTCAGAGCCAAGAGTGGGGCAGACTTTAATAAGCCCTGGCATAACTATATTTCTGCCATTAAGTTTTGCTTTATACATCATTGCATCTGCCTCATTAACTAATTTATCTACACTTACAGCCTCTTTTAAAGTAGCCACACCAAAGCTTGCTGTAACTCTGATCTTCTTATCATCCAATTGGATTCGTGTTGCGGCAATATTCTCTCTGATTCGGTTTGCAAGCTCCATAGCCTTTTTTTTATCTGTTTCAGGGAGAATTGCAAAAAACTCTTCTCCTCCATATCGTGCAAGTATATCTCCTGATCTGATATTTGTTCTAACTAATGCAGATACTTCTTTTAAAACGATATCTCCTGCTTTATGTCCATGGGTATCATTGATTTTTTTAAAATAATCAAGGTCAAACATAAATACAGAAAGCTCTTTACCATGCCGTGTGGCATTGGACACATTCCGCTGCAATTGGGTTTCAAGTTCGCGCCGGTTATAGCATTGAGTTAGAGGATCCATGGCTGCTGCGTCAGATAATTTTTTCATATCTATCTGCCGGGAAATAGCAGTTTGAGTTGTTTTAATAATCATATCTATCTCATCATCATGGAAATCAAACAGAGTTTTATACGGTAACAAATATATTCGTGCGAAATAATTATCTTCGTCAATTTCATAGGAAGCCAAGGTATTAATATTAATTTTTTTTCTTTTATCCATTTTAGTATTTTCTTCATGGGAAAAAGAATAATCAAGGTAGTTGAGCTGCCCTTTATCTCTTACATTAAAATCCTTTATTATAATTTCTTCCAAAGAATCCTTATATATATGAGGATCAAGCCAGATATCCAGACAACCTTTTTCCTGAATTACAAAAGCAAAAAGCCTGTAATTTAAAATATCTTTCAGGCAATGGGATAACTCACTGAGGATATCTTCTGTGGATTCTTTCTGGTTTATTGCGATTATATAATTTGTGAGCCTTTTAAGGTCTGCCTGTTTTCCAACTGATTTGAGCATAATTGAAAACATTGTTGATATCCTATCTGTCAAAGTGATAACTGGCATTTTAATCAAATCCTTATTATATAATTTGTTTGATATGACAAAATGCAACTATAATGCCAAAATAGTCAAAACAATAAATACGGTGTAATTTCAATGTGTTAGAAAAATTAAACAAAAAAATAATTTTTTAACCAGGCAAATATAACACATAATAATGTCAAAATAATGACACTGCCTTCTTTGCAAGTTTTCACAGACCAAAAATTATTGCAGGCAATTAATTATCTTTGCATTTTAATTCTTTTTTATGTAAAACTTTAATTAATTTTGTAAACTTTTAATTTATAAACAGGCAGGAGTAAAATTTATCAATGGAAATATTCAAAACAACTTTCGATATGCAGGCATGGTCAAAAAATCAAAAGCTTAAAAATAAAATTATCTGCCTTGTTCCTACAATGGGATATTTACATAAAGGTCATCTTTCCCTTATTGAAAAAGGAAAACAATATTCTGATAAAATCGTATTGAGTATATTTGTAAATCCAACGCAATTTGGTGAAAATGAAGATCTTGATTCATATCCTGTAGATCTCCAGAATGACCTTGCCCATGCTGAAAAATTAAATGTAGATGCTGTATTTCTCCCAACCAGACAAGAAATGTATAAAAAAAATTATCAAACTTATGTTGAGCTTACAAATCTTCCTGACCATTTATGCGGCATCTCAAGACCTGTACATTTTAAAGGAGTTGCAACCATTGTTACAAAATTATTTAATATTGTAACTCCTGATATAGCTGTGTTTGGGCAGAAAGATTATCAACAGCTCCAGGTCATAAAACAAATGGTTCAGGATTTAAATTTTAATATAAAAATTATAGGTGCTCCCATTATTAGAGAACACGACGGGCTTGCAATGAGTTCCAGAAACACCTATCTTACAAAAGCCCAGAGAAAATCAGGTTTATGCCTGTCCATAGCCATTGGAAAAGCAAAACAAATGATCAAAGATAAAGAAATGAGCACAAAAACTATTATAAAAAAAATTGAAGACTATATCGGAAAAGTTGAAAATGCAAAAATTGATTATATTTCTTTTAGTGATCCTGTAACCCTTGACAATGTAAAAGTCATTAAGGGGAAAATTTTGCTCGCCCTTGCTGTTAAGATAGGAAAAACAAGGCTTATTGACAATGCCGTAATTGATCCACAAGACTTGATCTAATCGATCACTATAATAACCCTGCACTCCTTAAAAAAAGAATGCCTTTCAATAATTTTTTCTATTTTCTCAGCATCAAGTTTGCTTAAAATTATAGAACTTTTGTCTTCACCCATACGCAGACCTTTTAAGACAAGGGGGTTATCACCCACTCTTTTGTCTTTCAAAGCTTTTTTAAAATCACAAAAATATCTACACACGCCATTCTGGACTGCATATTCCCGATTAATAAAGACTGCGCTATATATTTCATCACCATATTCGTTTTTAATTACAGGGTATAGCAATGGTTTAAACTTTAAACCCCTTGCATCTAAAACAAGACCTGTAAATTTCCCCCTCTGTTTAATAATAGTATCTTTGTTTTCAATTGATGCTATTTGAGGTATATGTGCAATATCATGGGGGAGTATAAGTTGGAGAAAACCTCCGTACATGGAAGTTTGGACTTCAATTTCCAAGGCTCCATCTGAAGTATAATGCTGCTTTACCACTTTGGCATCAAAAATCGAATTTTCAAGCTGTGCCATAATATCATCATTGGATGCTATATAATCTTTTACTATTGTATGGCTTATTTTAATATTTTTAAGTATTAAAATAAGATTTTTCATTGCATCGGCTTTAGCTGCCCCCGGTATTGTACTTGATAGTTTACCCTTATTTTCTTTTTGCGGGGCGGCTGTACCTCTGGCTGTAATACATCCGGTACTCCAATTAATACTGCCATTTTTAAAATTACTTATATATCCTGATTTAAAACATGTTTTTTTTCCAGCAAGCAAAAGGTTTGGATAAACAAAGAAAAATATAAAAACCAATACTACCAATCTGAATAATATTTTAATATATACTTTTTTTAATATAATCTCTGACATATTTGACAACCTTTTCAATTTCTTCTGTTTCAGGAAAGGTTGAAAATATTTTTTCAAGACATCCCTTTTCCTGAATTCTTTTTATTGATTGGGTAAAATTAAGATCAAATACCCAGCTTATCTGCAACAATTTAAGGTCATTTAATCGTTTAACAAATTTATTTTCAACCACATGTCCCTTAAAGATAGATTCTAAAACTTTGCTTGAAAATTTATCATCATTTTTTAAACCAAGACTGATAAATTTATCATTTTTAAAATCATAGGATAAATAATGATCTGTTACCACTTCCCATATATCAAGTTTATCAGCATCTCTTAAAAGTTTTAACAAAAATATATTATGCTTATCCAAATCTTTTGGAAGTGCAAATACATTATGAAAAAAAACAAGATTTAGCAATAATTGCTGTTCCTTTTCAGTACAAAAATCAAGGATATGCTCTTGTTTAATAACTTCACACCCCAAAGCAGCATGGTTAACTGATTTTGCGTCAAGAAAGGTCCCATGCTCTTTATATTGTCTGAATCTGCCTATATCATGAAGCAAGCCTGCAGCCTTGGCAAACAATTTTTCTTCCCTTGATAAAGAAAGCTGTTCGCTAAGCCTGGCAATTTCCAGGCATACACGTCTTGTATGCTCTTTCTTCATTAAAAAAGGTCTATTATGAATTATATCATTGGAGATAAAGCCATCTGCATATTCATAAAAAAAATTTTCCAGATCTATCAAATCTTTTTTTTTCATTTAACTTTTTAAACATCTTTTTTCAATAAATTGTACAATGCTGTCTATATCCTCAATTCCAAATTTTGGAACATCAGGATCATAATCAGAGTCTGAAACAAAGGCAATGAGGTTATCATCATTCATGCACAAAGGCTGCTCATGTCTTCCGCCTGTTCTAAAAATCTCAATTTTCGGCAATTTCTGCTTTTTAAATCCCTCTACCAATACAATATCCATATTACCAAGATATAATTGTATGGCTTTAACAACCTCTATTTCTCCATCCTTTACAAGGGCAATCATATCAGGCGCTATGGCAAGGGTTGCATCAGATCCTGCTTTACGATGCCGCCAGGAATCCTTTCCCTTTTTATCCATATGAAAGCCTTCATGGGTGTGTTTTACAGTCCCCACACTATGCCCTTTATATTTTAACCCTTTAATCAATTTTTCCAAAAGAGTTGTTTTGCCTGCGCCGGATTTACCGACAATAGAAACTATATTCAATTTATTATCCATTATTTTATATTTTATACACAATTAATACATACTTAATAGAGTTTAAGAATTTTATCAGGGATGTCAAGGTAAAGCCTTGCTCAATCAAGCATTAAGCTTCTTTGTCAGCCACCATGATATCAATAATTTCCTTAATATTTTTTTCAGCAGACTCAATATCAAGGGTGCATCCGCCAGCCCCGTCATGCCCCCCTCCATTGTATCCTGATAAAAGTTTTCCAATATTTATATTACTCTTATTATTAAAAATACTTTTCCCCACACTTAATAAAATTTGATTTTTAGTTCCATGCTTTTTTCTTATTGTGATACTTGCAATGGTTTCAGGGAAAAGATGATATGTTAAAAACCTATTACCAGACGGAGCAGGATCCAAAGATCTAAAATCAGTCACGGAAATATTCCCATATATCTTTGTATATTTTTTAAGATATTGCTCAAAGGCAATATTTTCTTGAATAACGTTATCTGCTCTTGTTTTCACCTCTTTATCTTCAAATATATCTTTAATGGGTAAATCTTGTAATAAGGCAACAAGCTTATCCCAATAAGCTCGGTCCGATTGATTTTTATTCTTGATAGTCATTGAAAGAAGTATATAGGGATAATTCTGAGGGTTGAGCACCTGATCTTCATTAAGTTCTGCTGCATCGATTATATCTGTCTGCTCTACCAATTGAGTAAAATTCTTTTTTAAAAGCCCTTTGTTTTTATAATATTCATATACTATTCCGGCAGCTGACGGAGCTATTTTAAATGCGCCCTCAACTTTTACAGCAGGGACATTGGAAATATGGTGATCAAACCATATGGAACATCTTTCATCATAAGGCAAATTTGCCATAATATCACCTGACCTGATATCAGCTGTGCCCTGCTGGACATCACCGGGTTCAATCCATTCCACAGGTTCTGTTATATTTTCAGCCTCGTTAATCAATACTGCACATACAATACCGTCAAAATCCGGTCTAGTAACTATCCTCATAATTATACCCATTTTTTTGTTAACAAATTTATATCTATCCCAAGTCCTTTATCCAGTTTAAGAACTTGAAAACTCTCATTTGCAGATAAGAAATTACAATGCCTGAAAATAATCTTTTATCAAAATTAGGATTTTTTATTTTCCCAAGCAAAGATATATAGTGTACTTGATCTGCAACACTGATTGTGCAGCCTTTTACATGTATAAACGATTTCTTCCAAGGTTTTAGCCGCTCAAAAACAGGTTTGATATTCTTTAAAACCATATCATTTGATTTTGTTTTGCCTTCATCAATGTCAGTTCTTTTTTTATAACTTGATTCAATTTTTACTTTTTGCCCATGGATTTCTCCCTGCCACGAAGTACAATCTCCTGCAAAAAGAACTTTTTCTCCTTTTTCAAGATCAAGAGGTTTATCAAGTTTACCAATCACAACCCTGACTTTTTTCATCTTATCTTCAACATCAGGCGAAAATCCTTTAAAGATATGCATTGCCTCCTGCAAGGCTCCGGGACATCCTCCCCAGCAATAGTCTCTACCCTCGGGGAATTTCCCCAAAGTACATGTAACCGCTTTATGATCTTTAAAATAATCATCGATTTTTTCCATGCAAAAGCCAAAATCTTTTGTTTTTTCCTGAATTTCCTCAAGGGGATAATCTCCTGACACTTTAATATCTTTGAGGTCCATTGGTCCAAACCCACGTTGAGAAGTTAATTTTAAGTGCTTTAAATTTTCAGGATTAACATTGACCATGTGGCAGCATACAGTATCCACAGCACAGGAATTTGTGCCCATAATAATGGCACCAAGAGGATAAGGGTCTGGCGTAAGCATCATTTTCTGACCTGCGATAATGCCATCAATGGCAATAAACTTTGGCTGAACAACTTCCTGCAAATCAGCAATTTTTTCCTCCAGGTGAATATTATGATCAACAAGCCTGTGTCTGTCATCCTGAATGCCTATAAAGTTCTTTAAACTCAGGGTAAGCCTTGTCCATGGATGGGCTTTAAATTTAGGGAGATTTATTAAAAAATCAGCTCTGGTAACAGCTTGAGGTATAAATACTCTGTCTCTTAACCTGCCTTTTTTGCTAAGTTTTACAGCAATGCTTTTTTCTTCATCAAAATAATGTATTTTGGCTTTATATTTTTTAATCACATCAAGATAACCTGCATTTTTAAAACAAAACCGTGTGGGGATAGTTATTCCGCACCGTTCACCCACGCTTAACTCATGTATGTTTGATGCAAGTTTAAGTGTCGAATCAAGCATGCCATCTAAAAATTCTTTTCTTGTAAAGGCATTGGGAAAAACTTCAGGATGTGCAAGGACAGTATTGGGCTTTATCAGAACATTACCAAAAGGTTTGACTCCCAATTCTTCCATACCCTGTCCTATGATTTTAGAAATCAAATCAGGGTCATAATCCTTACACCTTCTTATGATAACCTTATATTTAGAATGTTTGGACAATTTTCACTCCTGAATAAACAATTTTAATACACAAAATATCAGGTGTTCAGGTTAACATAATTTAATATTTTCACCAGACTTTTTTATAATATTAGTATAAAATGAGCAAATGGAACTAATGGATGCCCACTGCCATTTGCAGGATAATAAAATATTTGCAGATCATAAAAATTTAATAGAAAATGCCAATGCCATTGGTATTAAATATATGGTCTGCTGTGCCACACATGAAAAAGACTTTAATAAGGTTAAAAAACTTTCAGTGCAATATAATTCCATTATCCCAAGTTATGGAATCCATCCCTGGTTTGTAGAAAACCTGTCTTGTGAATGGGAAAAAAATCTTATAGGGGTTTTAGAATCGGAAAAAACAAAATCAAACAAGCGTTATACACCTGGTATAGGGGAAACAGGACTGGATTTTGCCATAAACAATTATAACTCTGCTTTACAGGAAAAAATATTCACGGATCAGCTCATAATTGCAAAAGAAATGAATATCCCCATATCAATCCACATAAGAAAAGCCTGGGATGTATTTATTCATATAATCAAAAAAACAGGGCATCTCAGAGCAGGTGGGTTAATTCATTCCTATTCCGGATCACCTGACATGATTCCTTTATTTGAGAAATATGGTTTATATATTTCTTTTTCAGGGTCCATAACACGCCCTGGAACAAAAAAAGTCATAAAAGCTTTAGAAATTGTTTCAGACGATAAAATGTTAATAGAGACAGACAGTCCTTATATTATGCCCTCGATCTTGTCAAAAAACAAAAATAATAATATCAACAAACCGGAAAACCTTGTTTTAATTGCAGATATTGCTTCACAAATACGGAAAATTCCTGTAAAAGAATATGGGACAAAAACATTTAATAATGGAGTCAGGTTATTTAAAATACCTGAAAATTAAGCTTAAATTATGGAAAGTATTTTTCTTGTTGGGTTTGGCGGGTTTATCGGTTCTGTTATGCGGCATTTGGCTACAGAGTGGTCTAAATATCTATTCAAAGGATTTAATTTCCCCCTTGGTACCATTATTGTCAATATTACAGGCTGTCTATTGCTGGGTCTTTTAAACGGATGGGCGGAAAACCTTGAACTTTTCACTCCCCAGATACGATTATTCATGTTTGTTGGAATACTGGGCAGTTTTACAACCTTTTCAACATTCAGTTATGAAACCATTAGAATGATGCAGAACGGGAATACCATGCATGCTGTGGTAAACATCTCAATGCAGCTTATCATAGGTCTTTTTGCAGCATTTATAGGGTTTCAAATAGCTTGCAGATAAACCAAAACCTGTAAGATTATTCCCATGGATCAATTTACAAGAACAGAACAACTTCTTGGAATCAAAGCATTAGCAAAAATTAAAAAATCAAAAATTGCCGTGTTTGGTCTTGGTGCTGTGGGTTCCTTTGCTGTTGAAGCCCTTGCCCGCACAGGAATTGGCGCTTTCAGCCTTATTGATTTTGATGAAATAGATACTTCAAATATCAATCGCCAGATTTTTGCATTACATTCCACAATCGGTAAAAAAAAAGCCTTGATTGCAGAAAAAAGAATAAAAGATATCAACCCTGAATGCATTGTTGAAATCCATGATTCCTTTGTTAATGAAGACAGTATCAAATCGCTGCTTACCAAAGATATTGATATTGTAATAGATGCCATTGACGGATTAAATTCAAAAGTAAACCTCATATGCAGGGCAAAAGAAAATAATTTAAAAATCATCTCAAGCATGGGTGCTGCAGGCAAAACAAATGCCTCAATGATAAAAAAAAGTGACCTTTTTAAAACCAGTATCTGCCCCCTTGCAAGGTTTGTAAGAAGAAGACTTAGAAGGCGCGGAATATATGAAAATATCCCTTGCGTTTATTCAGAAGAGCCCATAAAAAATCAAAATTATTGCATTCAGGATAATAATACAGAGTTAAAATCCAAATCAGAACAAAACCATGGAAGACCAAGATCTTCCCTTGGCACAATACCATATGTAACAGGAATTTTCGGCTTAATGATAGCAAATATTGCAATTGATATAATTCTTGATAATTAGTATTCTTTTTAAAAAAAAGGAAAAAATGACAACGATAAATAATAATGAGTTTACTGCAAAACACCATGCACTTGTTTTTACAAGTATTGCAAAAGAAATCATGAATCAGACAAATAAAAAAAACTATGAATATTTAATCCGAAAAGCCGTGAGAAAATATGGCGAACAACGTGGAAAAAGAATGGGTTTACGCGCCTTGAAAAATGGTCATGATTTAAGTGTGGTTAATTATTTTGCCTATGGAGAATGGCTGGTCAATAAAGGCGAAATGGATATGCAATTTATTGAAAAAAGCCCTGATGCGCGTCTTAATATTTTTAAATGCCCCTGGTATAATGTGTGGAAGGAAAACAATCTTCTGGAATATGGCAGATATTTTTGCAGGGAAATAGACAATGCCCTTGTAAGAGGCTTTAATCCTGACCTTAAAATCAAAATCAAATCCACTCAGACCAATGGAGCAAACCTATGTGATTTTGTTTTTAAGGATGCAAATATCAATTTTATTAAAATGCTCGGGTTAATATATAAAAAGAAAATCAAACCAGGAGTTAATGCTGTTATGCCATGGGACTATCATGCAGGACATTTGTTTAAAACCATTGGAGAAGTTATCAGACCTGAATTTGGCAGTAAAACAGACAATATAATGGAAAACGCCTTAATTGATTTTAGTAAATTTGCTTCAAAAGAACATATCAGAATTATCAAATCATATAAAAATATGGATTTTAACCGATTGCCTTAACCTGGATATCCCGTAAAAAAGGCTGTGTATTCTTTATTGATCGAAAAATTTATTGCTTTCTTAATACAATTTGGTATTCTATGATTATTTGATATATCTTAGACACACTGAACTTTTATAAGAAATAATAAGCCAATGATTTATCATGGCTCAAGGGAGGATGCCTTTGCCAAACAATATGGAACAGACAATCTCAATAGAGGTTTATGCCGGTGTTAATTTCCTTCATGTTTTGACATGTTTTGTGGAAAAAGCTGCCATTGCCTTTGGGCTTGACGGATCTGCCCCAATGGCTTTAACCCTTGCTGCAGAAGAGATATTTGTTTATTTTTGCAAAATCTCTGCTCCTGATAAGAAAATAAAAATCCAATGCTCAAGCCCTGGTTATTTTGTGAAACTGGATTTTTTCCTTTCAGTGGAAAAATTTAATCTAAGGGCTTTTAATATAACAGCAAGCATTTCACCTGAAAACAACTCTTCCATGGATGAAATGGGGCTTTATATTGCATCAAGAAAAGTAGACCGTTTTTTTCTTGAACAGGACAAGGCAAACGGCATCTGTCTTTCATTAATCAAGGACAAATCATATCCTGTTACTAAAAATTTTCAAATGCCCCTTAAATCAAACCCTGACACATACTCAATTTCCAAACCAGATACAGACGATATAAAATTATTTGCAGCCATGGTCAGTGAAACTTTTCCCAAAACCCTTATACCTCCATCTTTTTATTTTCCCGGAAAAGTCGTGGACATGGTATTGAAAAAACATTATGATCTTGTTCTTGCCTTTGACGATTCCCATCGTATCTGCGGTGGTATTATATGGCAATGGTATGGCAAAAGAATCATTGAATTTTTCGGTCCCTATCTTTTTATTGATAACCAGAACATGAAAATCCCTGGTGAACTTTTAGATGCCTGCATTGGTTCAATTGCCAAAACCAATGCTGTGGCTTTGATCAATCAAAGACCCACAGAGTTTTTCCCGGGGACCCAGTTTGAAAAACTTGGAAATTTAAAAATTTATGGCCATGAAAAAGCTTGTCAAACCCTTACCACATATTTCAGGCAGATGCAGGAAGATACAGGTTTAATTGTTAAAGCCCATCCTGATATAATGGATTTTCTATCCAATGAATATAAAAGGTTATTTCTGCCAAGGGAAATTAAGACAATAAAAAATCAGGGCGAAGAGCAAAATCCCTACTCGGTCATGGCTTCTGATTTTGATCATGGCAATAACATGGTTACTTTGCGCCCCATACAGCCTGGTAAAGATGCCTTGGAAAACCTTAAAAATCATATTGATCTTTTTAAAAAGGAATCTTTGTATAATTTGTTTTTTGAAATGGACCTTGCCTTATCGTGGCAGGTTGGTTTTACACCGGCATTGATTAATAATAAATTTATCCCGAGATTAATTTTACCATGTGCAGGCAAGGGCGATATTCTTATATTCCAATGGAAAGAAGATAAATCATGATATTGACTTCTTTTGACACTCTTGTGCCCGGTCATATTAAAGCATTTAAGCCTTATATCCCGAGCAGACCCGATGATGTATTGATGAAAATGTATAATTGTCAATATCTTCACAGGCTTAATAATAATGAAAACCCATTAGGTCCTCCCATGGCTGCACAAAGGGTTCTTGCTGATTTCCCTCCGCCCAGGGCAGCGATTTATCCCAGTGGAGATGCTTTTCATCTGCGATGCCGACTGGGAGATAAATTCGGGCTTCATCCGGATCAAATTCTTGTGGGAAACGGATCCAACGAGGTGATCTCATTTGTTATCAAAGCCTTTTGCCAAGAGGGGGATAATATTGTAACCGCTGATAAAACCTTTGCTGTATATGAATGGATTGCCCAGTTTTCAGGGTTTGAACCAAGGCTTGTTCCCTTGAAAAATTTTGAATTTGACGATATGGGCATGCTTAAAGCCATTGACAATAAAACAAAAATTGTGTTTTTATGCAATCCAAACAATCCCACGGGTCAATATTGGAGTGAAAAAAAATTACGAAATTTCCTTGATAAACTCAATGGCCGTCAGATTCTTGTAATGGACGAGGCATATTTTGAATTTGTTGACAAAAAAGATTTTCCCAACGGTATAAAATTGATTGATGAGTACCCAAACCTTGTGGTTTTTCGAACTTTTTCCAAGATGTATGCCCTGGCAGGTCTCAGAATAGGTTATCTTGCAGGGTCCTTGGAAATTGTGGAACTTATCCGCCGTACCTGTGTTGTATATTCTGTAAATACCCTGGCACAAATAGCTGCCTTTGAATGTATTAATGATCAGGAGCATATTTTTAAAACAAGGGAAATGGTTGATACAGGAAAAGAATTTCTTATTAAGGAATTAAAAACAATGGGCCTTAAAACAATATTTGGTCAGGGAAATTTTATCATGGTCAAATTACCCATTAATGACAGCCTTGCCTATAGAAAACTGATGTCCCAAGGTATAATGGTGCGCAGCATGACAGGTTTCAGGGCTCCTGACTGGATAAGAATAACCATGCACCATAAAAATATTCTGGAAAAATTCCTTGAAGCCCTTTTAAAAATATTAAAGGATTAAAGCGGATTATGGATAGAAACGATCAGGTTTTAACAATCGGGACAACACCTGTCAGGGCAGATGCCCAGGATAAAGTTCAAGGAAAGGAAAAATAAAAAAATGACTTATTTTATTATCATTTTTATTGCACTTATTATTATATTGGGGGTGCTTGAATTAGGTGCCAGAATATATTACAGACTTAAATTTCTTATTCCTTTTAAATCCAGAGTTATTGGAGAATACCCCTATGGGCAGTTTATTGAAAAAATTGATCCGCCCCTGGAATACAGATTTACAACAGGCTTTAGGTCAAAAATGGTCAATATAAACCGGTTTAGGTGCAGGGGAGCTGAACCTAAACCAGATAATACAAAAAAAAGAATTATGCTCATTGGAGAATCCGTATTTTTCGGTGTCAAGCTCAGACATGAAGATCAAGTCTGGTCTGCAAAACTTGAAAAAATACTTGCGGACAGAGGATTTGACAACTGGGAAGTTATAAATGCCGGAAACCCGACTTATAATAGTTATCAGCACCGGCTTTTATGGGAACAGGACCTTAATAAAGCAAAACCTGATATACTTTTAATAGAAATTGGAAGTAATGATGTTTCCCAGGCATGGATGATGGGATCAAAATGGAAGCCTGGCACTCCATGGCCCTGGAAATTTATAATGGCGCTGGAAAGAAAAAGTCTTTGGTGGAATAAAATATTTTCCAGATTCTGCTTTTATCTCTTTTTAAGACGTAATAAAATAGAACGTAAAAATTTCCCGAGATGGGATAAGCATATCCAATGGGAGCGCTGTCTTGACTGTATTGCAGACAATCATAAAAAAATCATACAAAATGCACAAAAACAAGGCATAAAAGTTGCCCTGGTTAGTTTTGGTTTTGCCTATGATCTTACGATAACTGAAAAACAAGCTCGTTCCCTTGAAGCTATTCAATCTAACTGGCAGAGTTTTATAAAAGGTCGAGCTGAATACGATCATGGTTTGGTTGACTTGATAAAACAGACAGCTAAAAAATTTAATATCCCCCATATAAGCCTTGACACAGCTTTTCGCAACCACCCGCAACGATACCGGTTTTACCTTGACCTGGTACATTATAACAGCCAGGGCATGGAATTTGTGGCTGAAACACTTTATAACAACATAATAAAATATGGCTGGCTTGATCAAAGCAGCAAATAAAAGGCAGACAAAATGTTAAAAAAGGAAAATAATGAGATTAAACCGGATCAGGATTTTAAAATAGATATTTTCAAACCAAAAGATGCTCCGGGAGTCACCGGGCTTTTTCTTTCCGTCTATGGAGATAAATATCCTGTTAATACTTTTCTTGATCCTGAACTTTTGATCAGGGAGAATAATGCCCAAAGGGTTATCTCCAGTGTTGCACGAACTTCAAGTGGCGATATAGTCGGGCACAATGCCCTTTTTCAGAGTGCTCCTAATAAAAGGATATATGAATCAGGAGCAGGTCTGGTTCACAAATATTATCGTGGAGGACAAGGCATTTTTACAGATCTTGTTGCCCACGGAATCAGTTTGAGCGCTCAGAAACCAGATATAGATGGTATATTTGGAGAATCTGTGTGTAACCATGTTTTTTCCCAGAAAATGACCCGAAAATCAGGTTTTATCACCACGGCAATTGAAGTTGATCTTATGCCGGCAGCTGCCTATGCAAAGGAAAAAAGTGCCAGGGGCAGAGTAACATCCCTTCTTGATTTTAAAATCTGTAAACATGGATCCCATAAAATTTTTATACCGGGCATATATAAAAACTTGCTTGATTTTATATATTCAAAATTTGATGATACAAGGGAATTTTCAGTTGCAGACAAGGCTTTACCCGACTCAGAACCAACAAAAATTGACACACAATATTTTGATTTTGCAAAGGTTGCAAGGATGACAATATGGCAGATGGGAAAAGATTTTGATAAATATTTTACAAAAAAAGAAAAACAAGTCATTGACCTTGGGGCAAGTGTGATCCAGGTCTGGATAAACCTTGGCAGTGCCTGGAATCAAAATGCCGTAAATATTTTAAGAAAAAAACAATATTTTACCGGGGGTATTTTACCAAGATGGTTTGGCACTGACGGACTTTTAATGATGAAAACTTTGCACCAACCCCATTGGGAAGAAATAAAAATTCATTTTGACCATGCAAAAAAAATTTTAAATTTTATTAAAAAAGACTGGCAGGGAAACACCTAAATATCTTTGGGAAAAAATGCTCAATAAATACCTTATTTATCTTAAAGCTGCCATAAATTTCTTGACAAAAACCAGAGGCTCATCCTAATATCCTATAGTTTGAGATTTTCAGGAACCCAATATCGGGATAATAAGGGAACCCTGTTAGAATCAGGGACGGGCCCGCCGCTGTAATCGGATACGAACACTGTAAAAGCCACTGGCTCTATGCTGGGAAGGAACAGTTAATAGGATAACCCGAAAGTCAGAATACCTTACCTGAAAAAATATTACCCTCGTGGACCAGGGTATGCAAATATATCTGTGGAAAAAATCAGGGCATCCCCAGATCATTTATGTAAAATGGTCCGGGGATTTTTATATGCTTATCTCCGAACCAAGTTATGATTTCTAAAAAAGGAGTATAAGATGAGCAAGTATTTGTTAATGGGGGTTGTTGCACTATATCTCAGTATTTTTCACATTTTTCCACTTAACATGGCTATGGCGGAAAAAATATCCAATTTTGAAAAAATAAAATATTTATCACCCATGGAGGAAATGGTAGTTACTGCCACCAGGACCATGGAAAAGAAGAGCTTTTTACCCCAGGTAATGGATGTAATTTCAAAAAAAGAAATCAAAAGAACTGTGGGAAATGATTTAACAGAAGTCTTAAAAAAAAATTCCAGCCTTGATGTATATGAGTATCCAGGAGGGTATTCAGGCACCATAAGCATAAGAGGTGTGAGATCGGATTATTGGGGAACCAATAAACATTGTGCAATTTTAATTGATGGTCGCCCAATGGGGTCCACCACCCTAGCTCCAATTGATAAAAACATAATTGAGCGGGTCGAAATCCTGAAAGGTCCTGCATCTTCCCTTTATGGATCAGATGCAATGGGCGGAGTTGTAAATATCATTACAAAACAATCCAAGGGGAAGATAAAAACATCCCTTGGCATGGAAGGTGGCAGCTTTAACACATGGTCTGCAGATATGGTATCTGGAGGTAATATAACAGACCAATTGAATTTTAATATTTCAGGTAGTACCAGACAGCAGAATGATGATATTCGTATGGGTAACGAGCATGATCGCGATCATACATCATTTAAAAACTATAAAGGTAATGCCGGGTTTGGTCTTGATATAAATTCACAATGGCGGCTTGCCATAAAAGGTAACTGGTTTGCCGGCAGGGATATCAAGCATCCGGGTGATATTGATTTGGGCATTGCAAAACAAAAAACCAGAGATTTTGATCAATATGGTGGTGATTTAAAACTTTCAGGGATTATTGCACAAAATAATGAAATTGACCTGACCATTTACACATCATCTGAAGAAAATAAATATTTTTATGAATTCACAGGCACTACGCCTTATAAAGGATCTTGGAACCATTATAATTGGGTGGGGGCTCAGTTGCAGGGAACCCACCGCTGGAATATCCACAGTCTTACCCTGGGATTTGATTATCAAAAAATTGATGAAAAAGGTAAATCCTGGAAATCCAATGGAACACGAAAGGGTCCATGGCGGCCGGATAATGAACGTAAAACAATGAGCATATTTACCCAGTCAATGCTCAAATTCGTTGATGACCATCTGATTCTTACTGCAGGGGGAAGGTATAATTTCATTGAATTGAAAACATTGTACACACCATATAAAACAGGATTCACACCAAAATCAGAAACCTTTAATGCTTTTAATCCCAGCACCGGATTAAAATTTATTATTAGTCCTCAATGGCAGGTGCATTCAACCATAGGCACTGCCTTTGTGGCACCCAAGCCTGAGCAGGTTGCCGGAATATGGGTAAACAGCTGGGGCAGCACCATAGCAGGGAATTCCAACCTTGATCCTGAAACCAGTATTACCTGGGATGCAGGGATCAGCTATATACGTGATGATCTGGGGCTTTCTTGTGATCTTACCTATTTTAAAACAGATATTGATGATAAGGTTGAAAAAATAAAAGTGCGCAATAAATACTATACCTATGAAAATGCAGATACTGCTCAAATACGTGGATTGGAAGGAGATTTTTCATTTGCCCCGGGTCAATTGTTAAATCTTAATTCGTCCATTAAATTTTTTGCAAATTTTACTATTTTATTGAAAGCAGAGGAAAAACTTTCCACTGGGCAGAGGGATATACGTAATATTGCTGATCGTAAAGCCAATATTGGCATGGAATATGATGATGGGCATTTTTTCAACGGGTGTATTATGGCTCGTTATACAGGCAAAAAAAAAGATACAGACTGGGCTGTAAAAGGCAGCCCTGAAGTTGAAAATCCTTGTTTTACTGTGGTTGATATTTCGCTTGGTCTACACATAACAGAAAACCAGCATATTAAATTTCAAATAGATAATGTTTTTGATAAATACTATTATGAAAATAAGGGATATCCTTTACCAGGACGTTCATTCTTTTTGAAATATACTATTGATTTTTAAGTTAATGCCAAAAAATCCCATGACATTGCCAGTGAAAAAATATACAAAACCTATTATCATACTTGTGATCCTTTTTTTCATTGCTTGCCCTGTCCAGGGAAAACATCTTAAATTACAATTTGCAACCCATTTTAATATTGAATATATTGGGATGGGTTGCAAAATAGTAACCGATGGCATGGGACATAGGTTTTTCCTTGTACCCCGGGATCAAAAAATCAATTTGAATGGTTACAATAATATACCAATTATCAGAACACCCATAAAAAAAGTTGCAACTCGGTGGAGTACGATTCCAGGTTTCTTAACAGCTCTGGATGTTTTAGAAAGCCTTATTGGGGTAACAACCAGAAATGAGGAATGGTGTGCACTGGCCGTGAAAAAAATGATAGATCAGGGGATTGTGGTAAATCTTGGAAACCCGGGTGCAATTGATTATGAAAAATTATCAGTCCTGGATCCTGATGCGTTTTTCACAAGCCCCTGGGTTCAAACAGCTAAAATGATGGAACTTAAAATACCTGTAATCTCCATTACAGAGTATCAAGAGCAGCATCCATTAGGAAGAATGGAATGGATCAAATTCTTTGCGGCCTTTTATAATAAAGAAAAAGAAGCTGATTTGTTTTTTGAAAAAGCGGTTAAACACATTCACAAGCTATCAAAAAAACTTAAAAAATCGAAAAAACAACCAAAAATATTATGGGGATTTATACGTACCTCCGGCATGGTATATGCTCCTGGTAAAAATTCCTATGTCAGCAAGATGATTTCATTGCTCCAAGGTATTTCTCCTTTAAATGAATCCTGCCTGATACAAAATATGCCGGTAAGCCTCGAGTTGTTTTATCAACAGGGCAAAAATACTGAAATTTATATATATCCGGCATCATTATATCAAGAAGGTATAAAAACCATTAATCAATTGGTTGCAACCACTCCAATTATCAAAAATTTTAAATCAATTAAAAAAGGAAATGTATGGTGCTTACAGCCATGGTATTGGGAATCTGTCCATAGGACAGATCAAATCATGGAAGATCTTGCAGCTATTTTCCATCCAAAACTGTTTCCCCATCATTCTTTCAGATATTTTATGAAGCTGCCTCAAAAATAAAATAATAGTAACTCAACTTTCGGAGGAGTAAAATCAACTCCAGCCAGCTGCCAGTTTTAGCTT
>CAZTEM010000062.1:0-8675 GCA_964612755.1 uncultured Desulfobacterales bacterium
TATAGATTTCATGTTGATATTAATATAATAAAAATGTACGATAAAAAATGGATTAAAAATTTGCTTAATTATTTAGAGTCAGGTGACAAATGGACTATGATGTGATTATTGTTGGTGCCGGACCTGCAGGGCTGTTTTCTGCATATTTCCTTGCTGAAAATTCAAATCTGAATATACTTGTCTTAGAAAAAGGGAAACACTCACTCAAAAGAAAATGCCCGAATCACAACACACAAAAATGTGCAGGATGCAATCCGTGTAATATCCTGACAGGTGTTGGAGGGGCAGGATTATATTCCGATGGCAAACTTAACTTTATACCAAAACTTGGAAAAACTGATCTTACCCAGTTTATGCCCTTTGCTGAATCTCAAAAACTTATTGATGAAACCGAACAAATCTTTAATAAATTTAATATGGACGGTCCTGTATATCCATCTAATATGGATGAAGCTAAAAAAATCAGAAAAGAAGCTAAAAAATTTGGAATAGATCTTCTGCTTATCAGACAAAAACATCTTGGGAGTGATAATCTGCCGGGTCACATATCCAACATGGCAGATTATATTCAGTCTAAAGGCGTTACCATTAAAACTGAAGAAGAAGTAATAAATATTACAAAAACCAATGGAGCAGTCACTGGAGTAATTACAAAAAAAAATACATATAATGCTCCCAATATTATTCTGGCACCCGGACGTATTGGTGCACACTGGGTTGCAGACATTGCAACTCAGCATGGTGTCAATATTTCACAACGCGGAATTGAAGTAGGAATCAGAGTTGAAGTGCATAATGATATTATGGACGACCTTTGCAATATTATTTATGACCCTACATTTTTTATCCAGACATCAACATATGATGACCAGACACGGACTTTCTGCACAAACCAGGGTGGATATATAAGCCTTGAAAAATATACTGACTTTGTTTGTGTAAACGGTCATGCCTATTCTGATAAAAAATCCCAGAATACAAATTTTGCATTTTTGTCCAAAGTAGTGCTGACAGAGCCTGTTACAGATAATCAAGCCTATGGTGAATCCATTGGAAAACTTGCAACATTAATTGGTGGAGGAAAACCAATATTGCAGCGTTTTGGTGATTTGAAAAGAGGAAGGCGTTCAACATGGAACCGTATCAATAAAGGATATATTGAACCCACCATGAAAAATGTTGTATGCGGTGACATAGCAATGGCTTTGCCTGAAAGGATATTATCAAACCTGATTGAAGGTCTTGAAGTTTTAAACCTTGTTGTGCCCGGGGTCTCCAACGATGAAACCCTGCTTTATGCACCGGAAATAAAATTCTTTTCCACCCAGATTGAAACAGATAATGACCTTCAAACAAAAATCAAAGGCATGTATGTAGCAGGAGATGGACCTGGAGTTGCCGGGAATATTGTTTCAGCAGCAGCAACAGGGCTTATTCCGGCAAAAAAAATCATAAAAAATATGTAGCAGAAGCATCTTCTGATTCCCAGGCTGTAACACTTGAGACATTAACCTTTTCATCGAGTTTACTGAGATATGCCTGAAGTTTTTCAGCTATATAAATTGCAATCCGTTCAGATGTAGGCTGTTTATCATTAAATATTTCTATTTCATTTAAATACTTATGATCAAGTTCTTTCATGATTTTATTTACAAATTGCTTAATATGCCCAAAATCAACAACAACTCCTGCTGAATTAAGTTTTTCACCTGTAACTCTTGCTTCGATGTGCCAGTTATGACCATGGAGATTCTCACATTTTTCACCTACCATGGCAAGTTTATGTGCAGCTGAAAAATTATTTTTAACTTTTAATTCAAACATTTTATAATCCAATCTTCTGAGAATAAAAATCTAAAAATTTTTAAAAAGGTTCTTTAACTTATTTGATATTTTATTTGAATCCAGTTTGTCAAACTCTTTTAAAAGTTTTTCTTGTTTTTGTGATAATCTCCTGGGGGTTTTCACAACCACATTGATAATCTGATCGCCACGCCTGCCAGATCTTAAAGAAGCTATACCCTCTCCTTTAAACCTGAAAGTATCACCATATTGCGTGCCCTTGGGTATTTTTAATTTTTTCTCACCTGTTAAAGTAGCAATTAAAATTGTATCTCCCAACGCTGCCTGGACAAAGGATATATCCACAACACATATAATATCTATGTTATCACGTTTGAAAAACTTATGGGATTTAACTTTAAGTACGACATAAAGATCGCCAGGAGTGCCGTCAATTACCGGGGCTGCTTCTCCTTCACCAGTCAATCTTAATTTTGATCCTGTATCCACACCAGCAGGAATTTTAACCTGAACTTTTCTTGTGACTTTAATTCTTCCTTCACCTCGACATTCAGTACAGGGATTTGGGATTGTTTGCCCTTGTCCTTTACAATAAGGACAGGTTGTTTTTACTTTAAAAAATCCCTGACTCTGAACAAACTGCCCTGTCCCGTTGCAATGGTGGCAAGTTTCAGGTGAAGTTCCTTCCTGGCAGCCATTTCCACTACAAGCACTGCATTGTTCAAATTTTGGTATTTCAATGGTCTTTTCCGTACCAAAAGCTGCTTCCATAAAATCAATGGTCATATCATAACGCAGGTCAGAGCCTCTTTGAGCTCTTCTTCCACGTCCACCGCCGCCGTTTCCAAATCCAAAAAAATCTTCGAAAATATCTCCAAAATTAGAAAAAATATCCTCAAATCCACCTGACCTTGAATTCCCCATGCCTTCAAGCCCTTGATGCCCATACTGATCATATATCTGACGTTTTCTTTCATCACTCAGCACTTCATAAGCTTCAGAGCATTCTTTAAATTTTTCTTCAGCCTCTTTGTTATCAGGATTTTTGTCAGGATGAAATTTGATTGCAAGCTTTCTATAAGCTGATTTCATTTCTGCTTTTGATGCAGTCTTACCCAGTCCCAATATTTCATAGTAATCACGTTTTTCAGACATAAGTTCCCTAAGATTGTATTTACAATATTATTATGTTATTCCATATCTTTTATAAACAATATAATGTAATTCAAAAATTGAAGTTGTCAATGATGAATAAAGAACTTGATTTTGTACAAACAATGTTTGACAGCATTGCTCCTAAATATGATTTTTTAAACAGGTTTCTAAGTTTACGCCAGGATGTCTATTGGAGAAAAGAAATGGTTAAAGCTGCAAACCTCACGCAAGATGGTCTTTTCCTGGATGTTGCCTGCGGCACATGTGATGTCAGCCTTGAAATCAGCAAACAATACCTGAAAAAATATCAAAAACCATGTAAAATTTTCAGTATTGATTTTTCTCACACAATGCTCTCTTTTGCCAAAAAAAAAATCCATGACAAAGATCAGGCACAGATCAATCTTGCTGCTGGTAATGCTCTGTTCTTACCAATAAAACAAAACTTATTTAATGCTGTGTTGATAGCCTTTGGAATAAGGAATATAATAAATCGGGAAAATGCCTTAAAGGAATTTAAAAAATGCCTGAAAAAAAACGGGCGCGTTGTCATTTTAGAGCTTACAACTCCGCCCCAGGGATTATTAAAAACACTTTATATCCTTTATTTCAAAAAAATTCTCCCTGTACTTGGAGCATTTTTTTCAAAAAATGCAGGTGCATATAGCTATCTGCCGGAATCAGTGTTAAAATTTCCTGAACCAGAGCAATTTGCCAGGGTAATGAAAAATGCAGGTTTTACAGATATCAGATGGAAAACAATGACTTTTGGGATTGTCACTCTTTTTACAGGGATTAAAAATTAAAAAAGGAGGTTAACCTATGGAAATAATAATTAAACCGACTAATAGATTAAAAAAAGAATTAGAAAAAATAAAAACAATAGTGCCAATAAAAAATATCCAAAAGATAATTGAACACACTATTTTTACTTATTTAGATTCCATGAATGAAATAGAATTACTAAAAGAAAAAATACACAGGCTTGAAAATAAAACACGACATGAAATAACAGAACTTGAAATCGAAAACGAAGCTCTAAAAGAAAAATATTTAAAGCTGAAAACAGCAATTATTAATAAAACAAAAGCAGAGCAGATAATTGATAAATTAATTAAAGACCATAAATAAAAAATCAGGGTTTTGTTGCTTTTACAACAACCCAGCCTTTTTTAAATTCAAGATCGATAATGACATCAGTAAATCCTGCTTTTTCAAGTTTTTCAACATACTCCTGCTCACTTTTGATCTTGGCTCTTTTCCACCACCTGGTTCCAAATTCAGGATATCTATTGATTATTACAAAAGATCCGTTAATTTGTAATAGCTTTAATATTTCGACAAATATTTTATCAATCTTTGACCAGAACTGAACAGTTTCAAAGGCTGTAACCAAATCCATCCTGTTCTCTTTTGTAATAATATCTGTAACAGATCCCTGAATAATTCTTACCTGATTCCGGGTAATGCCATCTTTGTTGATTCTCTTTGAGAGTGATACCATCTGAGAGGAATGATCAATGCCAAATATTTGATAAGTATCATTGGTATCTGATAAAAATTTAATAAATTGCCCGCCACCGCAACCAATATCAAGAATTCTAGATCTATCTGACGGAAGGTCGTTTTTAAAATAATCAACATACAATTTTGTATGAGTCATATTCATAAACCTGCCTATAATCTTACCAGCATACCCATTTGGTTTTGCAATCTGTTTTTCAAATCCCATATTCTAATAATTTTTGATTACGGTTTTAAGGATTGTATCTTTAAGCCAGTGTTTATCATCTTTTTCAGGATATTCAAGATTGTAATGCAGGCCTCTGCTTTCTTTTCTCATCAAAGCTGACCTTATTATCAATTCTGCTATTGTTGCAAGGTTTCTCAATTCCACAAGATCCGAAGTTATTCGAAAATCCCAATAATATTCATGAATTTCCTGCTGAATGTTTTCAATTCTCCTCAAAGCTCTGCAAAGACGCTTGTCAGTACGTACTATCCCAACATAATTCCACATCAATCGTCTGATCTCATCCCAGTTTTGAGTCACAACTATTGCTTCATCACTGTCATGGGTTCCCATCATATCCCATGGCAAAGGTTCAGATTCCAGTTTAATATCAATGGATGCAATCTCTTTAACAGCTGCAATAGCTGCTTTTTTTGAATAAACCAATGCTTCCAGCAAAGAATTGCTTGCAAGACGATTTGCACCATGCAGCCCTGTGCACGCAGCTTCGCCTGCCACATAAAGCCTTTTTATATCTGTCTGCCCGGACATACCTGTTGCCACCCCGCCACACATATAATGGGCAGCTGGTACAACAGGGATTGGTTCCTTTGTGATATCAATACCAAATTTAAGACAATTATTATAAATATTGGGAAATCTTTTCTTTATAAATTGCGGATCCTTATGGGATATATCAAGGCATACAAACTCATCCCCATTGACTTTCATTTCATTGTCAATGGCACGCGCCACAACATCTCTGCAGGCAAGTTCGCGATCAGGCGAATATTTTTCCATAAATTCTCTGCCACGGATATCTTTTAATATGCCTCCCTCACCCCTTACAGCTTCTGAAATTAAAAAATTTTTAGCCTTAGGATGATAAAGACAGGTTGGGTGGAATTGAACAAATTCCATATTTGCAATGGATGCACCAGCTCTATATGCCATGGCAACTCCATCGCCTGCAGCAATATCAGGATTACTTGTATAAAGATAAACCTTGCCGGCGCCTCCTGCTGCAATTAAGACAATACCTGCATGAAATGTTTCAATCTCTCCTGTGTCATTATTTAAAACATAGGCGCCACAGCATTGATTTTCATAGTCTATGACAAGGGGACCGTTTTTGGTAGTTTTTGAGCGTGTAATAAGATTAACTGCTATATGGTTTTCTAAAATTTCAATATTTTCATGGATCTGAGAATGTTCAACAAGTGTATCTTCTATTTCCTTGCCTGTAAGATCATGGGCATGGACAATTCTTTTTCTGGAATGCCCGCCCTCCTGTCCCATGGCAAACTCAGTTCCAAAATCGCTTATCTTATTAAACTTTGCACCTTTTTCAACCAGCTCTTTGATCATATCAGGGGCGTCTTGTACCACCATCTTAACAACTTCTCTATTGCAAAGACCCGCACCTGCTGCAAGTGTGTCCTCAATATGAAGATCAAAGGAATCATCGCTGTTCAAGACAGCGGCCACACCACCCTGGGCAAGAGCAGTATTTGTTTTATGGACTTTTTTTTTAGTAATAATTGTTACCTTGCCCTTTTTAGCTGCAATAAGAGCAAAATTCAGCCCTGCAACGCCACTGCCAATTACTAAAAAATCAGTTTTATGTATCATCTTAGATAGGATCTCCGATGCTTTTTTGACCCCATACCAAACAAAATCCCTACAATCAATACAACTGCCCCTATTATAAACCATATCTTGATGTCATGCCTGTAACTATCCTCAAAAGAAACAATTATTGCCTGCTGGGCATCATATTTTTTTTTAATATCTTTATATTTTTTATCAAGTTCCAAAAAAACCTTTGATTTTGCTTCCAGCTCATTATATTTTTCCTCAATCCCTATAAATTTCTGGTTGGCATCCAAAAGTTTTGCGTTTTCAAGTTTTAAAGATACGAGTTGATCTGATATTTTCTTATTTTGCCTGACAAGAGAGCCTAATAAGACAATTGCAGGTTTTTTACTAACTAAAAATCTGCTTAATGACCACCCCTCCTGACCATTTTTTGTTCTGACCTTTGACCATTGCCCGGATTGTTCAAGGATATCTACGCGAGTGCCTGATTTAAGCATCATAATTATTTGATGTTCGGTATCAGGAGCTGATCTCATGGTTATTTTGGTAATATCTGTAACATATCTGGATTCTGCCATGGCAGATCCAAAAAAAATAACAATTAGTAAAAACACAATAATCACAACTCCATAACTTTTCTTCATAATACTCATATTCCTAATTCTGGTTAACAAAATCTGTAAAACTAATTCCTTTTTTATAACTTTCAGTATTAATATATTGCAATGTATACAAAAAATTTTTCACATTCAGATAACCCCTGCGAGAACTCAATGCCGAGCCATCTTCCCTTAAGAAATACAACAGGGGAAGCGACCATGCTTTATATTTTTTAGCAAGTTCTTTTTCATGTTCCGTATCAATTAAAATGGAAATATAATTCTTATTAAGATAATTAATAACATCTATATTAGATAAAGTCTCCTTTTCCATTTTATGGCAGTATTTACACCAGTCTGCATGAAAAAAAACAAAAACTTTTTTATTTAATTTTTTTGCAAGTGCAATCCCCTTATCATAGGTTTTAAAATCTACTTTATCGGCTGCAAAGCCCTGTATAGGCAGCAGCATACAAAAAAATAACAAACTTAAGATCAAAAACATTTTCTGTTTTTTCATAAACAAAATTCTCCTTTATATGGTGCTGAGCAATTTAAAGGTATCTGTTAACAATAAAACACCTACCAGGAACAGCAGAACACCTGTTGCTTTATTTATATATATAATATATTTTGTTGCCTTTTTAATGGTTTCCATCATCCTTGTTATAAAAATCGAAATCAAAATAAAGGGAATGGCTATACCTAAAGAATATAAGGCTAAAAGGAGCATCCCGTTTAATACAGTGTCCTGATTTGAAGCGACTATTAAAATCGAGCCTAATATTGGTCCGACACAGGGGCTCCACCCTGCTCCAAAAGCCATGCCAATGGCAAAAACACCTATGAGATGCAAAGGCTTTTCTTTAACATGAAATTTTTTTTCAAAATTAAATTTATTAATATTGATTATGCCAAGAAGATGAAGACTGAAAATAATAATAATTGAGCCTCCAAAATATCTTATTACCCAGACATAATCATGGATAAGGCTTCCAAAAAAAGAAGCAGATGCACCCATTAAAATAAAAACAAAAGAAAACCCTGATACATAAAAAAGCGTGGATACAATTACCTTTCGCTTTATATTCTTAGCTTGTTCCATTGAATTATCTGCAGTTAATTCATCAATGGAAAGACCTGTAATAAAAGTAAAATAGGCAGGTATCAAAGGCAGGATACATGGTGAAAAAAAGGACAAAAGTCCCCCAAGAAATGCTACGTTATATGAGACTGCTTCACCAAACATAATTATATCCTTTTCTTAAATTTATATTTATTCAGCTTAAAGGTTAATTTAATAATTATATATGCAGTTATATCTTATTATCAATCATTTTTTTAAGTCTTAAGATTTTTTAACAGGTGCCGATGAAATAATAATCAAGGAGGTCTGTTATGCAAGTAGAAAATTCAACAATATCATTAATGTCAACAAGGGAATATCAAAAGAGTTTTCACCATAGCAAAAAGCTGAATATCTGGAACAACTTATCTCCAAAAAAATCTAATAGCCCACCTGCAAACAAACCCAATTCTTCTGTCCAAACATCAGAAAATTATTCTTTTTCCGATCCCAGATTACAATCAATAAAACTGGTATTAGAAGCCTTGACAGGGAAAAAAGTTGAAATCACAGATTTTAATGCATACAGGACAGAACCTTATAATAAAGATACCAGACTGTCTACAGGATCACAATCATTGGACAATCAACCTGAGATGCAAGGCTGGGGCATAGATTTCCAAGAGAACATAAGCATAACAGAAACAGAACAAAATACCAT
>CAZTEM010000062.1:8775-19364 GCA_964612755.1 uncultured Desulfobacterales bacterium
CATGATGGGATTGTAAATAATGGAACCGAGCTGTTTGGTCCGACAAGTGGAAATGGATTTAATGAACTTTTAAAACTTGATTATGATAATAATGGTTTTATAGATGAGAATGATCCCATGTTTCAAAATCTCATGATATGGTCTGGTAAAACCAGGGAAGACTCCTGTCTGACAGATCTAAAACATCACAATATTGGAGCCATAGGTCTTATTAATGTGAAAAGTGAATTCTCATTAAAAGATGAGCAATACAACACTCTTGGGAAAATTCAGAGAACAGGAATATATTTAAAAGAAAACGGGCAGGCAGGAACAATCCAACAGCTTGACCTTTCAGTTTAATAAAATCATTTAGGGAGCACGCTGACGCTGACAACTCCCGGACCAGCATGGGCAGTGATTGTTGCTCCTATCTCCACAATTGGTATCTTTTTTTTATCTATTTTTGCACTCATTGCAAGTTGTTGCCTGATATGCTTTGCATCCAATAATGCTGAAGAATGTGCAACCCAGATTTCAACACCTCTTTTATATTTTGGAATTATTTCTTCAGCCATTCTAATCATACTGTCAATGGCAGTATCTTTACCCCTTTGTTTATCTGCCGGGACAAGGTTCCCCTTCTCAAGTTTTAACACAGGTTTGACATCAAACATTTTGCCAATAAATTTTGAAAAGGGATTAAGCTTTCCAGATTTCATAAGCCAGTATAAATCATCAACTACAAAGAATACTGATACATTTTTAATAAGCCAGGCAATATATTTATCAAGTTTTGCACCATTATAGGCTTGTTTTTTCAAAATGCTTGCGACCCGATTGGTAATCTGCCCCTGGGCAATACTTGATGCCTTGGTATCAATCAGTTTAATATTATTTTTAAAGAAAAACCCTCTTTCCTCTGCTCTTTTCTTTGTTTTAAGTAATTTAATTCCACGCTGGGCATTTTCATAACATTTGGATAGATCACTGCCAACATTCATGGAATAAATAATATCGTATTCTTCACTGATTCTTTTATATGCAGTACTATAGGCAAGGGGCGTTGGAGGTTCTGTCCTGACATCATCTTTTTGCATAAGATGTTCCACGACTTCTTGGTTAATAATATCGATCCCATGGCGCTTGGGCTTCTCATTTATAACAACACTACAAGGAATCAAATGAATATTTTTTTTTTTTGCAATCCCCTTTGGTAAATCAATAGCGCTATCTGCTATAACTCCAACTTTTACACCCATTTAATAATCCTTTCATGCAATATGTCTATATTTAAATTTATTATTTTGGAATTATACTTACACAAACCACACCAGGACCTGTGTGAGACACAATAGTAGGACCTGCTTCAACAAGGGGTATTTTTTTTTCTTGAATTTTAAAGATCTTACTGAGTTGTCTTCTTACATATTTTGCATCAAGTATGGAAGCAGAATGACCAACCCAGATTTCAATACCTCGTCTGTATTCAGGTGTGGTTGCCCGGATAATCCTAAACATATTTTCAATGGCTGTGCTCTTTCCTTTGGGGTTATCCACCGGTGTAAGAATACCGTTTTCAAGTTGGACAACAGGTTTAATATCCAGTAGTTTTCCAAACAATCCTGAAAACATATTAAGTGCCCCTGATTTCTTTAACCAATACAAATTATCAACAACAAAAAACATCATGGTTTTTTTAATAAGCCATTGAATATACTTGTCAATCTTTGACAAATCGTGTTGAGTTTTTACTATATTGGCAAGCCTGTTAACTATCTGTCCCTGACTTATACTTGCTCCCATTGTATCAATGACACTGATATTATTTCTGACAATAATGCCCTTTTCTTCAGCTTTTTGTTTTTGTATAAACATTTCTAAGCCCAGCACAGCATTGTCATAGCATTTTGAAAGTTCCCTGGAAACATGCATTGAATAGACCTGATCATAGTCTTCACTTGCTTTCTTAAATATTTGATAATACTCTTGCGGTGTGGGAGGGGCTGTTACAACCTCATCTTTTTGTTTTAAGTGTTCAAGAACTTCCTGATTAATAATATCAATTCCGTGAAGTCTTGATTCACCATTAATGGAAATATGAATCGGGTTTAACTCAATACCCTTGTGTTCTGCCAGACCAATAGGCAAATCAGCAGTAGTATCAGCTATTATACCTATTTTCTTGCCCATTATCTATTCCTTCGAAAAACGACCTTATGAAAAATTAAAACAATTAAGACAGTATAAAAAAACAGTGCTGTCATCTTCTTACCCTAGTTCTAATAATATTTCAAACATAAGTAAACTATTTTTTTTATCAATATTTAAATAATCACCCTCAGCTATTTAGATAGACCCTCAAAAATATGGTATTCTTCCATGTGATAATTAGTATCAGGATAAACTCCAACAGGTCTTAAACATTTTGCTTCCAGATCATTGATCAAATGCTTTTCCTCTCCGTGCAAAAGCCTTGCAATCTCAGGATGCACCTTGATAGTGAACCTGTCACCCATCATATCATTGGACTCACTTAAAACATCTCTGTATATTTTATGGCATATTGATTTACCAGACAATAACATGCCATCACCACCACAATAAAAACATGTTTCATTAAGTGTTTTCTTTAAATTTTTTCTGGTTCTTTTCCTGGTGACCTGGGCAAGCCCCAGCTCAGATAATGGCAGTATATTAATCTGGCTTTTATCTTTTTTCATTCTTTCAGCAAGCTGGGTCATAACCCTTTCCTTATGATGGTCTTTTTTCATATCAATAAAATCAATTATAATGATCCCACCAATATTTCGTAATCGAATCTGGTATGCAATCTCTTTTACAGCTTCAAGATTTGTTTTTAATACAGTTTCATCAAAATTATGTCCGCCTACATATCTGCCGGTATTAACATCAATAGCGACCAGAGCTTCTGTCTGCTCAATAATTATATACCCGCCGGATTTCAACCATACTCTTTTCTTTAAAGCCCTTTCTATATCAGCTTCAAGATTATAAGCATCGAAAATCGGCTCTTTCCCTTTATATAAATCAATGAGAAAATCATTATCAGGCATATATTTATTTAAAAACTGCTTAACTCTTTCATACTCATACACAGAATCAATCGTAATCTTTGCAGCATCATCTGTAAGCAGATCTCTTACTGCCCTGAATGTTATGGAAAGATCCCGATAAATCAATTGTGATATGGTTTTTTCCTGACTCCTCTTTTTTATTTCTTCCCAGGTCTTGGTTAAAAAGGAAATTTCTTTTTTAACCCTGTCAGCACTGATGCCTTCTGCTACTGTCCTCAGAATATAACCGTATTTATTACCTCTCACATCATTAATAAGTGTCTTAAGCCTTGTTCTCTCATTTTCATTGTCAATTTTCCTTGAGACTCCTATATGATCCACATAGGGCATTAAAACAATATATCTACCGGGAAAAGAAAGATGTGTTGTAACCCTTGGTCCTTTAGTCCCTATGGGTGATTTAGCAACTTGAACAAGGATCTGCTGCCCTTCTTTGATCAAATCTTCTATATTTACTATTTCAGGCTCTTGAGCCCCTGATTCTGACCCGGACTCAGAGTTATTATCCCCTTCGTATTCTGCCACCTCAAGTGCTGCCTGATCTATAATATCGTCAACATGCAAAAATGCAGACTGTTCAAGTCCTATATCCACAAATGCCGCCTGCATCCCGGGTAAAACCCGCTGAATCCGACCCTTATAAACATTTCCGGTGATACTGGTCTCATCTTTTCTTTCAATAAACAGTTCAACAATTGTGCCATTCTCAAGGAGCGCAACCCTTGTCTCATGATTTGTATAATTTACAACAAGCTCTCTCAGCATAGGTTAAAATTCCTGCTTTAATTTAACTATTCTGGCTAATTGAACAATATTTTCAGGAAATTCCAGACATTTTAACAATATTTCAGACGGTCTTATGGTTTTTTCTTTATATTGCTTTAATTTTATCTCAACAGCCGCCGGGTTAAGAAGCTTAATATCAACCACTGCCTGTCTTAAGTCTATTGTCTTTTTTTTCCCTTTTTTGGTAGTGACCGGCTCAAGCCATTGATCAAGTTTCATAAATTTATCAATATTTTCCCGGGTCAATATAAAATCTTTAAATTGAATATTATACTTTGCAATACCATCAGGAATCTGATCTTTTTTTGAATAAAGAAAAACATCTGTAATAGTAATACCAGCCGGGAGGAACTTATTCAGCTTTGATTTTATCTGATCTTTTTGTAAACTTTTATCAAAAAAAAGGATAAAAAATTCCTGCTCACTTTCCATACCTACAGGTAAAGGGTTATCAAAACTCAGTTTAATATTGGGATTAAATCCCTTAGTATATTTAACAAAAAACCCTGTTTTCCTGATTGCCCTTCTAAGGATTTTTGCAAATTCAAGATGCCCAAGATATCTTACCAGACCTTTTTTAGAATAAAATATTTTATACTTTCTAAACTCTTTTTCCTTGAGCTCTTTTTTTATTGCTGCATCTCCATGCATTACAGGATTTATAACAGGCTGAATCTTTTTAAAGTCACATATCCCACATCCGGTGCATTCAATATCCCGGCAGTCTCCTGTCAGCTCACCTTTTTGCGCCTTTTTATATTCATTATCAAAAAACCTGGGCAAAATTCCTGAATCAATATGATCCCAGGGTAAAATCTTATCTTTGGTTCTGTCCCTTACAGTATAAAATAAAGGATCAATACCTGTTTCTTCAAAGGATTTTTCCCACAAGTCATATCTGAACTTATCTGTCCATCCGTCAAGTCTGCATCCATTTTCATAGGCTTTAACAAGCAAAGAAGAAAGTTGTCGATCACCCCTTGCAAACACCCCTTCAAGCAGGCTCATATTTGGATCCTGCCATTTCAGTTTGGTTTTCCAATGTTTAAGATTGGTTTTTAAATATTGTAATTTTTCCTGAACCTGTTTTGTTGCAATCTGGGGGCAGCGTTGAAAAGGAGTATGTGCCTTGGGAATAAAATTTGCAACACTCACGCTGATCTGGGAATTCTGCTTTGTTTTAATATCAGCAAGTTTATGGGCAAGCGTTACAATTTCTTCAATATCTTTATCTGTTTCAAAGGGCAGCCCCATCATAAAATAGAGTTTGATATTACGCCATCCAAGATCAAATGCATTTCTCACAGCATCAAATATCTGCTCTTCTGTTATATTTTTATTTATAATATCTCTCAGCCTCTGGGAACCTGCTTCCGGTGCAATTGTAAAACCTGTTTTCCTGACTTTTTTAATTATTTCCATTATATTGGGTGTAAGTTTTTCAGCCCTGATTGAAGGCAGAGATATTGAAGTTAAATGATTTGTATTTAAACTTAATACATTTTCCATCAAATATTCAAGGCAGGAATAATCACCTGTGCTTAGCGACAATAATGATATATCCTTATAACCTGTATTTTTTAAAGACTCTTTTGCAATTTCCAATAACGAGTCTGCAGGTCTTTCTCTTACAGGGCGGTAAATCATGCCTGCCTGACAAAACCTGCATCCTTTGGAACATCCCCTTGCAATCTCAAGGCGAAGCCTGTCATGCACAGGTTTTCCAAAAGGTACAATAGGCTCTAAAGGAAAAGAACCATGATCAAACTCCGGCAATATTGCCCGTTTAATTATTGCATAATCATCTTTTAAAGGCTTAAGGATCTGCAGACCATCATTGTCATAGGACGGGTGAAAAAATCCCGGCACATAAACTCCCTCAATCTTTGATAAGAGGTTTAATATTGTGTTCTTTTTTCCGTCACCCTGTTTTTTCCATTCAATATATTGTTTCGCTATTTCAAGCACAGGTCTTTCGCCATCACCAATAACAATAAGGTCAAAAAAATCTGCCACAGGCTCAGGGTTAAATGCACAGGGGCCTCCTGCGATGATTAAAGGATATGAATCATCTCTCTGGTCTCGAAAAAAAGGAATTCCGCCAAGGTCAAGCATTGTAAGGATATTAGTAAAATTAAGCTCATAAAGAAGGCTCATACCTATAATATCAAAAGAGGCAATGTCTTCATGGGATTCCATGGATAAGAGCGGAATATTCCTGTCTCTTAACAATTGTTCCATGTCAGGAGCAGGCGTAAAAAACCTTTCTGCAGCAATATTATGTTCCTGATTTAATATATGATATAAAATCTGGGCTCCAAAATATGAGGTGCCTATTTCATGCAGATCCGGAAAACAAAGTGCATATTTAAGATCAACCTTGGAAAAATCTTTTTTTCGGGCATTGGTTTCCCCGCCAATATATCTGCTTGGCATTTCAACCAGGCTAAGTAAGTCTTGAAAATTTTCTTTCTGCATGGTAGTGATTTGCTCAACTTTAAAAATTTTATTTAATTATTTTAAAAAATATAACTTGACTAATAATTAGTTGTTTTTATTAACATTTATAAGCTGAAAATAAAGCGCTACTATACAATTTTATACAGGATAAAGCAATGAAAAGAAAAAAAATCAACCTGGTGCTTAATCAAACGTCACCTGAAAAACTGATTTTAATTAAAGGATGGGTAAGAACCAAAAGAGACTCAAAGGATTTTTTATTCATGGAGATCAATGACGGCTCCTCTCTTGCAAATATTCAAGTCATAGTAAACAACGACTTAGACAATTATTCTGAAGTCCAGAAAATCACAACAGGATCAGCTGTTGCTGTCAAAGGTCAACTTGTGGAATCCCCGGGCAAAGGGCAAAAATGGGAAATCCAGGCTGTAGATATTGATATCTTCAGCATTGCCCCTGAAAACTATCCTTTACAGAAAAAAAGACATTCTGATGAATTTTTAAGAAGTATTGCCCATTTACGACCGAGAACAAACAAATATGGCGCTGCATTCAGAATAAGATCAGAACTTATATATGCCATTCACAAATTTTACCATGACCAGGGGTTTAAATGTTTAACAGCTCCCATAATAACAGGCTCTGATTGCGAAGGTGCAGGGGAAATGTTCCGGGTCACAAGTCTTGAACCTGACAAAGTTGCAAAACTTGGGAAAATGAACTTTGAAAATGACTTTTTTGGACAGGAAGCAAACCTGACAGTATCAGGGCAGCTCCCATCAGAAATGTTTGCAATGTCACTTGGTGATGTATATTCTTTTGGTCCTACTTTCCGGGCAGAAAATTCCAATACAAGCCGCCATGCTGCAGAATTCTGGATGCTTGAACCTGAAATGGCATTTTGCGATTTAGACCAGAACATGGATCATGGTGAACTGCTTATTAAAACTCTGGTTAAACATATAATGGAAAACTGCAAAGAGGATCTTGCCTTATTTACAAAATTTGTGGACAAATCTTTATCTAAAACTCTTGATACCTTGATAAATTCCGATTTTGCAAGAATAACCTATACTGAAGCAATTGATATTTTGCTCAAATCCAATAAAAAATTTGAATTCAAACTTGAATTTGGCATTGATCTGCAATCAGAACATGAAAGATTCCTTGCCGAAGAATATTTTAAAAAACCTGTTTTTCTCACTGATTATCCAAAAAACATCAAACCTTTTTATATGCGCATGAATGATGATGGCAGAACAGTTGCAGCCGTTGACCTCCTGGTGCCGCGAATCGGTGAAATAATAGGTGGCAGCCAGAGAGAAGAGCGCCTTGATTTTCTAGAAAAAAGAATGGAAGAAATGAATCTGCCCAAGGATATCTATTGGTGGTACCTTGATTCCAGACGATTCGGTTCTGTGCCTCATTCAGGCTTTGGCATGGGATTTGAACGCCTTATCATGCTTATAACCGGCATAAGCAATATAAGAGATGTTGTGCCTTTTCCAAGGACTCCCGGCAGTATCGATTTTTAGCCCTTGCTTTTTTTTTCATATTCTGTATGAATATGTTAATAAATTAAATAGTAAGAAGTATGGAGGGAATATGCCCACACTCGAGGAAAGAAATAAAGAAACAGAAGACGAACTAAGAAGAAGAATCGAGCAAAGAACTTTAGAAATGGGAATAACATATTCCTTTTCCGAATATATAGAATCCATGGAAAAATATCTGCTCACACTCGAACGTAGAGTAGAAACTCTGGAAAACAAAATGTCTGGTACCAAAAAAACCGGTACCAGACAATAACTATAACTGCTATCGAGTTATGGGAGACAATTGCAGAGTTACTCTTCTATTTTTTGCCCTTCCTCCTGGTGTTGCATTAGAGGCAATGGGTTGATCTTCTCCATAACCAACTCTGAGAATTCTTTCCGGCATCACATTTCTTGATGCAAGATAATCTCCTACACTTGAAGCTCTGGCTTCAGACAATTGCTGATTATATGCACGGCTTCCAACACTGTCTGTGTGACCTTTGACATCAATATATGTTTTCTTGTATTTATTAACGACTTTTGCAACAGAATTTAAGACTCCGTAAAATCTTGGTTTGATATTTGCCGATCCTGTTCTGAAAGTAATATTTCCAGGCATATTTAAAATAATATTATTACCGCTTCTTGTAACGCTTACACCGGTTCCTCGAAGTTCCTGTCTGAGTTTGGCTTCCTGGACATCCATATAATAACCGATAGATCCTCCTGCAACAGCGCCAACGCCTGCACCAATAAGAGCATTTCTTCTTCTTCTTTTACCCGATGTTGTAAGATATCCGATAAGCGCCCCACTGGCAGCACCAATACCTGCACCGATTGCAAGCTTGCTTGTCTGTTTTTCCTCAGTATAAGGGTTTATTGTTGTACAGGCACTGAGAAAAAATATAAGACTGATCATTATTGAAATTGTTATTATTATCTGTTTTTTCATTAAATCCTCCATAAATATTAATATATTAAAACAATCAAGGTACTTATTTTTTTTTGAATAATCCTTTTATACCTGAAAACACCTTTTTAATGCCCTTCCATATTTTCGGCAGAATCCAGATAGCAATCAGTATAAATAAAACAAACAGGCACAAAAAGATATACGGGTGATGTAATGCTGCCCACAGCCCACCGACTACCGCCACATCTTCAAGAACAGATGCAGTCCAATTGGAAAATGGTTCAGGAGAGGTATTAATTAAAATCCTTGTGCCTGACTTGGTGGCATGAGCACCTGTAGCAACGCCTCCTCCCACAATACCTGCAGCCAATACCAATGCCGGATTCACTTCACCAACAGCGCCTGCTGCGAGCAGAACACCTGCTGGAATACGTATAAACGTATGCAGGGTGTCCCATCCTGTATCAACGCCAGGAGTCTTATCTGCAAAAAATTCCACACAATACATGACCCCTGCTGCCATCATAACCATCGGGTCCATAAGAATTACAAGACCTGAAGGCAATATAATATTTCCTGTGATTCCCATAAATCCCAGCATGAGAATTGCAGCATAAAGGTTAATTCCACTTGCCCATGCAGCTCCCATGGTCAAAGCAAGTGTATTGGTAATTTGATCAAATTGGTTCATAATATCTCTTTTATTTACTTATATCTATTTACTCATAAAATATCATATATTCTTATGTAAACCCCAACAAATCATAATTGCCATAAAAACACAAGTATAATATAGCAGGGTTTTATCGTGATACACCCATGCAGCATTTATTTATTTTTTTTTCGATAATTCTTAATTATAACAGGCATGTCTTTATGAAAAAGAGAATTTGTTATTTTTATCAGCAACCAGAATATTACCAATGGCAAAACAAGGACTTGAATAAAAAAGATCCCCACATAAAGAGTTGTCAGCTTTACAAGATTACTGATTATTTCTCCTACATTATTGGCAACACTAATGAGAGCATTTTTAAAAGCTTTTGATTTTTCCATAAGTAATGAAGAACTGTTTTTAATTGTTCCCAAAACTCCATCAATCTCAGGCAAAGAAAAAGTTCTAAGCTCATCAAGCTCATAAGTTGATAAAGAAAGATTTTGTTTAGCTTCTGATATCTGGACTTCAAAAAAATGCTTATGAAGAAAATCATTTGCAACAGATGAAATTGGCAGGCAAAGCCGTGCTATAATGACAATAAAAATAATTTTAATGATATTTCTTTGAAATAATTCCACTTTTTTATTTTTAAACCATATTACTAAGGATAAAATCATTAAAAGCATTGCAAGTAAAAGGGGTGCGACCTTGACACTTATTTCATAAACAAGTTTTTGAATTCCAAGGGAAACAATTGCAGTTACAAGTACATCTGACAATCGTTCAGTCATATCATCAATCGGATCAAGAGCCTGCCCCACGGCTAAAGAGACTCCAATACCGGCAGGTGCCAGATCAAGATCTGAATTTTGTATAATGGAAACAGAAGCATTAATGACTCGGCATGTTGCATAGGCAAGCCCTGCTTTACTTATTGATTCGGTAAAATAAGCATCGGCTTTTTTATCAAGCACAGGAATATTAAATCCGGCAGAAAAAAATAAACTTGCTGCCAGCATAATGCCAAGTAATGACCAGTATATTTTTCTTGTATTTGCTTTTGTCATTTGATATCTCCCATGCTCTATTGTGTGATTTCATCTGAACATTGTAAATGATATACTTATGGCTGTTTTTATTAATATTATCAAGTAATA